>JANXYT010000115.1 GCA_025355915.1 Holophagaceae bacterium | reverse complement strand
GCCGGACTTCGCGTACCTCGAGCTCTTCGCCGAGCGCATCCAGGCCGTGCTGCTCACCCACGGCCACGAGGACCACATCGGCGCGCTACCCTACTTCCTTCGCCGCTGGCCGGTGCCTGTGTATGGCACGGCGTTCACCCTGGGGCTGGTGGAAAGCAAGCTCCGCGAGCATGGCCTAGATCTGGGACTCCTCCATCCCGTGCGGGATTACGGCCGGGTGAAAGTCGGGGATGGCGAAATCGAAGCCGAGTGGATCCCTGTCACCCACAGCCTTCCGGATGCCTGCGCCCTGGTCCTGCACACGCCCCAAGGGGTGCTGGTGCATTCGGGGGACTTCAAGATCGATCCGGAGCCCCTGGATGGTCGCCTCACGGGCATGGTGCGCTTGCAGGCCCTGGGCGATGCCGGAGTGCGGCTGCTCATGGCGGATTCCACCAACATCGGCCGGCCGGGCCGTTCTCCCTCGGAATCCGTCTGCCGCGAGGGCCTGGAGGCCGCCTTCGAGCGGACCAAGGGCCGTCTCTTCGTCACCACCTTCAGCTCGAACATCCACCGCCTGCAGACGCTGGTGGATCTGGCGTATGAATTCCGCCGCCGCGTGGTGCTTCTGGGGCGCAGCCTCGATCGCAACCTCACGCTGGCAAGGTCCCTCAAGCGGTTGTCCCTGCCGGACGACATCCTGATCGACGCCAAGGACGCTCATCTCTACGATCCCCGTGACCTGGTCGTGCTTTGTACGGGCAGCCAGGGTGAGCCCATGAGCGGGCTGGCGCGGCTGCTCCGGCGGGAGGTGAAGGGCCTGCGCATGGAGCCCGGCGACCGGCTGGTGGTTAGCGCCCGGTCCATCCCCGGCAACGAGGTGGCCATCTCGCGGATGCTGGATGCGGCGGAGCGCCTGGGCGCGGAAACGTCGCTGGAAGGCCTCGGTCCCGTCCACGCCTCTGGCCATGGCAGCCGCGACGAACTGGCCGATCTCATCCGGGCCGTGCGACCCGAGCAGATGGTGCCGGTGCATGGCACCTACCGGAACCTGCGGGCCCACGGGACCCTGGCGGCCTCCCTGGGCTGGGCGCCGGAGCGGATCTCGCTGCTGGACGGCGGCCTTTGCCTGCGTTTATTCCAGGACGGCCGGATGGACATGCCGGGTGCCGTGCCCGTGGGCAAGTGCTTCGTGGATCAGGGAGTGGAGCACATGGTGGACGCGCGGGTGATCCAGGACCGCCTCATCCTGCAGGAGGACGGTGTGGTGTTTGCCACGCTGCTGGTGGATCCGCAGACGGGCGATCTGGCGGCGCAACCCACCATCCTCAGCCGCGGATTCGTGATGCTGTCGGATGATGAGACCTACGCCGAACTGCTGGCGGGGGTGGCGCGCAAGGCCTATGAAGAGGCGCCGCCCGAGGTCCGCAAGGACGGGGCGGCCCTGCGTGACACCCTGCGCCTGGCCCTGCGGCGGATCATCCGCAAGACCACGCAGACCAGGCCGTTGGTGATCCCCGTGATCCTGGAGGCCCCGGCGCTGTGAGGGCTACCGGAGGCCCCGGCGAGCTCCCAGACCGGGGCGAAGGGGCGCACCCGGACGGTTGCCGAACCCCTGCTTCAGGGCTTCGACCACGCGGCGCTGCATCTCCTCCACCTGGATGATGAGCCGCACCTGCTGGGCGGGGCTGAGCTTGGTCCGGATGTCATCCTCGAACCGGATCTTCAGCTCCGCCTGCTGTCGTCGCAGCTCCACGAACTGGTCCAGCATGGGCCGCACCTTGGCGTTCTTGTCCTCCTCGGATCCGGGGCCCAGGAGGATGTCGTTGAACCGGCGGCGAATCTGGTGGATCTGCTGGGTTTTATCGAACTGTTCCCGGTCATAACGGGACCAGCGCTCCACCACGCCACGGGCCTGTTCCTCCGGCAGCCCGACGGTCTGCTGGAGCTGATCCATCCGGAACCGTGCGAGCGGGCGATCATCCTCGGCCTGGGCCTGGGCCTGGGCATGGCCGGGCAGGGCCGCGAGGGACAACATGGACATCAGCAGGACGGGGCGGAACATGATCACCTCGGAGAGGACGGGGGGGTGTCCAGACGTTTCAAGAGTGCCTTCATTTCCGCGGGAGTGAGCGTCTGGAGCTGGGCGGCATCCTCTTCCCGGTCATGGAAGGGCGTATCCGACACCGTCAGGGTGGTTTCCGTGACCTCGGGCTGCCGGGGGAGCGTGGCTTCGACGTAGGGGGTGCGGTTGGCACGGCCGGCCCAGAAGGCGCCAGCCCCCACGGCCATGAGCAGCACTGCGGCGGCAGCCCAGGTGAGGGGGCGCATCCGGCGGTGCAGGCTGGGCCGGGCCGGGAGCTTGCGCTGTATTCGGGCGGGGAGCCGGTCGAAGTACCCGGTCGGGGCCAGGGCTTCGGGAGATTCCTCCTGGGCGAGGTACGCCACCCGGGCCTCGGAACAGGCACGGCAGATCTGCATGTGGGCCTCCGCGTTGGCTCCGGGCTCGAGGGGGTCCACCAGAACGGCGTCCAAGGTGTGGGAGCAGGCTTCAGGAAGGGGAAGGGGCTGGGTCATGCGCGGCCTCCTTTCACATGGCGGGTCAGGTTCTGGATGGCGTGGAAGATGTGGGCCTTCACACTGCCCACCGAGGTGCCCATCTGCTGTGCGATCTGTTCATACTTCCAATCGTGCTGAAGCTTCAACGTCAGGGCTTCTTTCTGTCGTTTGGGCAGTTTCGGCAGGGCCTCATAAAGCAGCCGCCGGGCCTCCTGGTCGAGCAGAGAGGCGATCTGGGTTTCCTCCACCCGCAGGGCCGGATGCTCGAGGGTGCCCTCGGGCCCCTCGAGGCTTTCATGCTCCTTGGCGACGCGCTGCCGATAGTTCAGGGCCTGGCGGGTGGCGATGGTGATGAGCCAGGTGCGGAAGGACGACTCGAAACGGAAGCCGGGCAGGGAGCGAAAGACGCGGATGAAGGTCTCTTGAACGACGTCGTCCGCGTCCTGGTGGTTTTTCAGGATGGAAAAGGCCTTGCCATAGACGTCCCGGGAAAAGAGGCGGACCAGGGATCCAAAGGCCGCCTGATCCCCCTGCTGAGCCTCCTCCACCCAGGCCAGCACCTCCGGTGTGTGGTAAGGCGAGCCGGGACTGGGGGTCCGATCGGCGGTCGCTGGGGCCGTCTGCATCATCAAGGGCTCGCTCAAGGTGGCTGACGCCATCATGTTAGGCTCCGACGGTGGGGATCAAGCAGAATCCTTCGTCACTGGATGGACCCAGTGAGGCTTCCTGGGGTTGAATGGACAAGGTGCAAGTCTTTAGTCTTCAGGCTTCAGGAGTCTTCATGCGCGAGCGCATCACCCCCCTCTTGTCCGAAGCCCAGATCCGGGTCCGGGTTCAGGAACTGGGGGCTCAATTGACGAAGGATTACGCCGGGAAGGATCTCGTGGTCGTGGGGCTGCTCAATGGCGTGTTCCCTTTCTTCGCGGATCTCGTGCGCGCCATGGATCTGGATTTTGATGTCAGTTTCATGCAGGTGACCAGCTATGGCGGCGGCACGGAAAGCACCGGGGAGGTTCACATTCTCAAGGATCTCGACCGCAGCATCCAGGCTCACCATGCCTTGGTGGTGGAGGACATCGTGGACACGGGCCTCACCCTGTTCAAGGTCCGGAACCTGCTGAAGGATCGGGAACCCCTGAGCCTGAAGATCTGCACCCTCCTGGACAAACCCAGCCGCCGCAAGGTCCAGGTTCCCGTGGATTACGTCGGTTTCACCATCGAGGATCACTTCGTCGTCGGTTACGGCCTCGACCTCGAAGGCAAGCTCCGCAACCTGCCCTATGTCGGCG
>JANXYT010000097.1 GCA_025355915.1 Holophagaceae bacterium | reverse complement strand
GACGTGGTCACGCCCGATGGCATCGGCCACACCGTGTGGGTCGTCTCCGGCGAGACCGTCGTCTACGAACTGGTGCATCTGTTCAACGGCGTCCCGGCGCTCTACATCGCCGACGGCCATCACCGGACGGCGGCGGCCATCCGCTACGGTCAGGCGCGGCGTGCCGAGGCCAGGCGCCAGGGCATCATCCTGGATGGCGAAGAGCCCTTCGAGAGTTTCATGGCCGTGGTCTTTCCCCATGACCAGCTGAAGATCATGGACTACAACCGCGTGGTGAAGGACCTGAATGGGCTCACTCCCGAGGCCTTCCTGGCCAAGGTGAGGGAGAAGTTCGACGCGACCCCCACCACCCAGCGCAACCCCCAGGGGCCCACCACCTTCGGGATGTACCTGGGCAGCACCTGGTACGAGCTGAAGGCCAAGCCCGGTTCCTTCCCCGCCAGCGATCCCGTGCGGGGCCTGGACGTGAGCATCCTGCAGGAGAACCTGCTCAGCCCGATCCTCGGCATCGATGATCCCCGCACGGGATCGGGGGCCGGGAAGCTGCCGGGCTTGGCCTTCAGCTCGTACCAGGTTCCGCCCAGGTACATCCCGAAGGTGGTGGGAGCCTGGGGGGCGCGGTGGGACGAGACGGTCACGTCGAATTTTTCTTTCACCTTCGTGAGGAAGGCCTCCTGGCTGAGGCCATTGAGGTCCTTCACCACGCGGTTGTAGTCCATGATCTTCAGCTGATCGTGGGGAAAGACCACGGCCATGAAGCTTTCGAAGGGTTCGTCGCCGGTCAGGGCGACGCCCTTGGCCTGGGCTTCGGCGCGGCGGGTCTGGGCGTAGCGGATGGCGGCGGCGGTGCGGTGGTGGCCGTCGGCGATGTAGAGCGCGGGCACGCCATTGAAGAGGTTCACCAGCTCATAGACCACGGTCTCGCCCGAGACCACCCAGACGGTGTGGCCGATGCCGTCGGGGGTGACCACGTCATAGACCGGCAGCTGCTTCCGGATGTCGTTGACGATGTGATCGATGTAGGGCACCGCCTTGTAGGTGAGAAAGACGGGCTCAGCGTTGGCGGCCTGCTCGGTGACGTGGCGGGTGCGGTCGTCCTCCTTGTCCTTGCGGGTGAACTCGTGGCGCTTGATGGCGCCCGTCTCGTATTCCACGACCGAGCAAAGGCCCACCATGCCGGCCTGGACGTGGTCGCCCATGCGCTGCTGGTAGACGTAGAGGCAGGGGGTGTTCTCGTGGAAGAGGGTGCCGTTCTGGATCAGGGCGCGCAGGTTGGCCACGCCCTTGGCATAGACCTCGTCGGCGTGGGTATCCGTGCCCGCCGGCAGGTCGATTTCGGGGCGTCCCACGTGCAGGAAGGAATGGGGATTCCCCTTGGCCAGTTCGGCCGCCTCCTGGGTGTTCACCACATCGTAGGGGACGGCGGCCACCTGGGCGGCGAGTTGGGGCCGGGGGCGGTGGGCACGGAAGGGCTTCAGCTGGGACATGGACACCTGCCTGGGAAGGGGACCCCCCACGGGGCCGCACTGGCGCCATTATTCCCCGATAGGTGCCCTTTGGACGCCCGTTCGGACCTGTTTTGACGAAAGTCCTATTCTCGGGCGATTTTCGGGCCGATCCGTCAAGGCCGGGGCCCAGCCTGAAAGGGCTTGGCTGGTCGCGGAAGGCTCGGGAATTCACAGAAACCGCAGAACAAAGAAACAAACAAGAGTAAGGCGGAGGGGGAGTGGGTGTGCCATTCCTCCCGGTTCCATTTTCATGTTTTTCCGCGTCTCTTCTGCGCCTGCCGCGACCAGCGCTGGTTTTGAAATCCTCAGGCCTCGCCGAACTCCGGCTTCCCGTGGTCGGTGAGCAGGGCCGCGTTCAGGAGGAGCTCCGTCAGGGGCAGGTCCATGGTTGGCTCCACCCGGCAGGTTTCCACGAACTCAAGGTCGGGACGGTCCCAGGTGAGGATCTCGTAGGCGGCGGCCAGGCCTTCGTCGGCTCGGTAGGCCGCGTGCACCACCTCGCCCAGCTTCAGGTAGAGCAGGCCCATGCCAGCCTCGGACTTGGCCGTGAGGGTGCAGGACTTCTTTTCCCAGTTCAGCAGCTGCAGGATGCTGTTCAGCCCGATGCCCCGGACCATGCCGGTGGGCTCGAACTGGGCGGCGTCCCGGATGGCGTCCATGAGCAGGGTCAGGCGGGGCGGCTTGGTGAGGATGCGGATGGCGCCGAGCTGCAAGGGGGTATTCAGGTGCTGGCTTTCGTCCAGGCCCGTCATCACGATGATGGGCACCTGGGGGTAAAAGCGGCTCACCTTGGCGATGAGGTTGAAGCCGTCCATCACGGGCATGTTCAGATCGGTCACCAGGACATGGACGGGTTCCTGCCGGAGCAGCTCCAGGGCTTGGCGGCCCTCCGCGGCCATGAGGATCTTGAAGCCCTGCAGTCCCTTGAGGCCGGCCCGGTAGAGGCTCAGGGTGGCGCGGTCATCCTCCACCACCAACAGGGTCTTGGTGGGGACGGAGGGCCGGGGCATGGAGTGGGGGCGGTTGGAGGGGAGCATGGGGTCGTCGCTGAGCTTACCTTCGGCAGTTCCTCAGCGCTCCTCTCCTTTTGGAATCCGCCGGGCCGGGACGGGTTCTTTCACCAGGATGGCCAGGGCTTCGGCGGCGTCCCTGGGGTTGCGGGCCTCCCAGTCCACCACCCAGGGGGGCAACTCGGCATCCTCGTAGTCCCGCAGCTTGCGGTGCCAGCTCACCAGGGACTGCACCACGGCCTCGCGAATGTTCTCGGCCTTGGGCGGGATATGACCCTCCCAGATGGGCTCGTGGAAGTACTGCCGCAGGGTGGCTTCCGCGGGCTTGCCCCACACGGCGTAGGTGCGGTCCCGGGGGCCGCCGATGGGTTTCTCATTCAGGTTCTCGCCGTAGAGGTAGTAGAACACCGCCTCCCCGTCGCTCCAGTGCCTCAGCACACCGAAGGCACCCTTGAGCAGCTCGTTCTGCAGGGCCAGGTCGAGGGGCTTGTCGGTCCGGAAATCCCAGGGCCCCACATGGGCGTGGGCCACAGAGGGATAGCCCACCTCGGTGATCATCACGGGTCGCTGGAACCGGGCGGTGAGGGTGCGGGCCTTGTAGACGACCCACCACCAGGCGTCGCGGATCTGGTCAGGTGTGGGGTAGTGGTCGTACTTGGCGATGGGATCGTAGGTGTTGATGCCAATCACGTCGAGGCAGTCCCCGAAGGTGAAGCTGTCATGGCTGTCGAAGTTCACGCTGTAGACCAGCTTGCCCTTGAACACGG
>JANXYT010000088.1 GCA_025355915.1 Holophagaceae bacterium | reverse complement strand
ACGAAATTCTGTAGCTTGGTCTCCAGGCAAGGATGGCGCCACGTCCATCACCGCACCTGCTGGCGAACTGTGGCTATCTTTCCTCAGCAATCGGCTCAGCATCAATGCGGTCCTTCAGGCGCTAGAAAAGGACGGCACTCTCAAGATCGTGTCATCTCCCAAGGTCGTGACCCAGAACAACAAAAAGGCCACCATCCTCAGTGGTGAGAAGATTCCCTATCCCACCCAGCAGGGCGGTGCAGCGGGCGGTGCCATCACGGTGGCCTTCATTGATGCCAACCTTCAGCTCGATGTCACACCTCAGGTAACCAACGAGGGCACCATCATCATGGATCTGAAGGTGGAAAAGGCTGAAGCCGATTTCACGCGCACTGTGAACGGAACCCCCACTATCATTCGCAAGGCTATCGAAACCCAGGTATTGGTGAGGGATGGTGGGACGGCCGTGCTAGGTGGTGTTTATATCACCAACTCCTCCACGGGCCAGACCGGAGTACCCTTCCTGTCAAAGATCCCTCTCATCGGTTTCCTGTTCCGAAACGACACCAAGGCAGAAAAGAACGTCGAACTGCTGATTTTCATCACACCACGGATCATTCGTCAGTAGTCCACCCCAGTACAAAGCAACGGCCCCGTTCGGGGCCGTTGCTTTGTAAAGATGGCAAGAGCTACTTGGCGATGGGTAGCGTTCGGACCAGGCGCTTGCAGCTGTTGCACAGGATGGTGAAGTTGTCCGCCTGTTCGAAGTGGTATTTGAAACCGGGATCTTCGGCGACCTTCTCCATGCGGCCGAAGTGGTACTCGGCGATGCGCACGCTTTGGGGGGCGGTCAGGTCGGCGCCGCAGTGGGTGCAGGAGATGGCGGCCATGCTTGCTCCTCGGGAAGGTTGGGAATCAGGAATAAAGAAGTTTCCAGAGCCCCCAGCTTAGCAGAGCCAATGCGGCGAGGCCGATGAAGACCCGGAGCAGGACCTGCCCGATCCGATATGCGACGTAGATCACGAAGAGCACGATCACCGCGCAGAGGATGAGGAATGGCGTTGTCATATCCGTCGGCCTTTGGGATCCCAAGGATAAAAACCCTGTCGGGCCTTGAGCCCCGTGGCCCCTCTGGCCACGTGCGCCCGGAGCAGGGAGGGTGGGTGGAACCGAATCTCCCCAGCGGCCTCCAGCCCGTCGGCAATGTGCAGCCGCAGGTCTAGCCCCACCCGGTCGGACAGTTCGAGCGGCCCCACGGGATGCCCGTAGCCGAGGGTCATGAGGGCGTCCAGGTCCTCGGCCGAGGCCACACCGGCTTCCAGCAGCCGCATCGCTTCCAAGCCTTGCGCGAGGGCCATGCGAGCCGCGGCAAAACCTGGCTGGTCGCGAACTTGCACCACCCGTTTACGAAGGGTCTGGCCGAGGTTTCGGGTCCGGTCCACCCAGGCCGATCCGGTGCCTGGCGCCACGGCCATTTCGACCACAGCCATCCGGGGCACGGGCACGAACAGATGGAAGCCCACCAGGCGGCCCACCAGACCTGCCCGCTGGGCGAGCTCCGAAATCGGTAGTCCCGAGGTGCCCGATAGGAGGAGCAGGTCCGGGTGTCCCCAACGGGCTGCGGAGGTCAGCGCCAGGGCTTTGATGCCTGGGTCTTCGGGAAGGGCCTCCAGCAGGGCTGAAACTCCTTCCAGGGCCGTGGTCTGGAACGCCGCGGCCGTGAGGTTGCCGAGGGCCTGATTCCTCCCTTCTGGGGTGAGCCGGCCCTTGGCGAGGGCGCTGTCCCAGCGGCGGTGGATCTCCTGCAGACCGGCCTCTGCATGCTCCCGGGTTCGTCCCAGCAGCCGTGTCTCCAGCCCGCATTCCGCGGACCACTGAGCGGCAGATAGGCCAAGGGTGCCCGGGCCCAGGATGGCCAGCGCGCCGCTCAAGGCAATCCTCCGGCAACTGGAACGCTGCATTCCACCGCAGTGGAGATGCCCGCGAGGTCTGCATCCATGGTGATCAGGTCGAGAAGATCCATTTCAACCGCCCCTTCGGTCATAGATTCGAGCCTCCACCCGCTATGATGAACGGAAAGGGCCTTCCGTACGTCACCGCAACCCAGCCCTCCACCAGGGCCGTTATCTCTTATGCTCATCGATTACGCCGCCATCACGCATCCGGGCAAGGTCCGGAAGAATAACGAAGACGCTTACCTGCTAAGCGCGCTGGATGGCGAGGAGCCCATCATCAACGGCCCCGCCCGATCCTTGAAGGTGGGAAATCCCGGCCTTCTGGTGGCGGTGGCGGACGGCATGGGCGGCGCCGCCGCAGGAGAAGTGGCAAGCCGCGAGGGGTTGGCTGCCGTGGCGCTGTTCCTCTTCGGCCATTGGGGGCGGCTGGCGCCCGGTAAAGTCCGGGAGGCCGAGCTTCTCAAGGCCCTGGAAACCGCCGTGGAGAAGGCCAGCGACGCCGTGCTGCGCTATTCCGACGACGACCGCACGGCCCGGGGGATGGGTTCCACGCTGACCGCGGCCATCATCTGGAACGGATGCGCCTATCTGGCCCAGATTGGCGATTCCAGGGCCTACCTGCTGCGCCAGGGAAGCCTCTATCAGATTACTGAGGATCAAACCCTGGTGAACGACCTCGTGGCCCAGGGCAGCCTCACACGGGAGCAGGCCCGTACCCATCCCCAACGCAACATGATCACGCAGGCCCTGGGCTCGCCCCAGGTATTGCGGGTGGCCATTTTGCGGCTCGCCCTGCGGCGAGGCGACCGGTTGCTCTGCTGCTCCGACGGCCTGCACGGCGAGGTGGCCGATGCCCGTATCCAGGAAGTGCTGCGCCAGGGATACAGTCCACGGCGCACCCTGGACTTGTTGGTGGAAGACGCCCTTGCGCATGGGGGGCGGGACAACATCACCGGCGTCATCCTCATCCTCAACGATCCCAGCCTGCCCCTCCCGACGGCCGGGGAGGCTATAGACCTGGTACATCCCGGCGCACACATCCGCGGGCGGGGTTTCTGGAAACATTTCCGCAGGCTTTTCGGAGGCAGTGCCTCATGAGCATTCTTCAGGGGACCGTGTCCCTCAAACGCTTCCTGGTGCTGGGCCCCGTGCCGGATGAGAAGGACCTTCAGGCTGGTCTTGAGCAGGATCAGTTCCGCCCCTTCCAGGATGGGCTTGAGGAGGAGCGCATGGGTTGGTGCGACTGGCGCAACCCGCTCATTACGCCGCCGGATCCCGATTGGGTCAGTCAGGAGCGGTTCGCGGTATTCGGCCTGCGCATCGACACCCGCCGCGTGCCCCCAGCCTTGCTGAAAGCTCACGTGGATCTGCGGCTGCAAAGCCTCCAGAAAGAAAAGGACCTGGCCTTCATTGGCAAGGAAGCCCGCATTTCCCTGGCTGATGAAGTGAAAGTGGAACTGCTGCGCAAGGTGCTGCCTTCGCCCAAGGTGGTGGAAGTGACCTGGGATCTCAAGGGCGGCGTCCTCTGGACCACCGCGTCCTCCAGCAAGGCCCAGGGCGCCCTCACGGCCCTCTTCATCAAGTCCTTCGGCTGCGAAATCCATCCCCTGGCGCCCCTGGTGCTGTCAGGCCGGCTCTGCCCGGATTTGTCCGTGGAATCACTGATGGCCCTGGATCCGTTGGATCTCGAACTCGAGGAGGCCTGAGGTGAAGCCGCTTGAACTCATGGAACAGGGCCGCTTCCTCGGCGAGGAGTTCCTGCTGTGGCTCTGGATGCGCAGCATGACCGAAGGCGGCGCCAGCGGCGAGGATGGCGACGGCTCCGCCTGCTTCGTGGACGACGCCATCCAGCTGGTCTCCGAGCGCGGCGAGGTCAAGGAGATCTCCCTGCGCAAAGGCAATCCCTCCGAAAGTCGCGAGGCTTTCGAGGCGCTCAGCCGTGGCATGCGGCCCTCGAAGGTGAAATTGCGCATCCTGTCGGGCGACCTGGAATGGGTGTTTACCCTCAACGCCACCACGCTCGACATGGGCACCCTCAAGCTCCCCCCCAGCACCGGCAAGGCCCCCCACGAACGGCTCCATGACCGGATTTTCCTCCTGGAAGAGGGCGCGGGCCACCTGGAGCGGCGCCTGAAGCGCTTCCTCCGCGCCCGTAACGGTGATTCCGGGGGTTTGCAGGAAGCCATGCGGGCCTGGGTGCGCGCCGGACTGTCCGGTGAGGCCTTGGCCACGGGCGAGGTCCCTTGGGAGGCCTGAGCCTCTTCCTCATGCCGGCCATTCTCGCCGCCACCGCAGCGCAGGATCCGGCACCGGTGCTGGCCCAGACGCGAACCCCCGACGGGCGGACCATCCTCCTTCGGCTCCAGTTCAAGAAGGGGCTCAGCGTGGAGGGCAAGTCCCTGCCCCAAGCCTTTTTGGGCAAGGGCGCGGATGGAAGCGGCTGGGTGTCCTTTGAAAAACTAAGTCCCGAGGGGAAGCGCTGGGCCCTAGCCGCCCTCTTTCCCGAGGACCAGTGGCGCCAGGATGAGGTGAGACACCAAGTGCGCCACCCCGAACTGGAGTCCGTGTGGACCATGGCAGCGCTGTTCACGGGCCACGGGCAGAACTACAACCGCCTCATGGCCGAGAATCCGGACTTGCCAGAAAAGCTCCGGGAGGGTGACATCTGGCGCATCCCCCGCAGCCTGCTGTCCGTGGACCTGGGCGGACCGGGCAAGGGCCCGGACCGCTCCCAGCCCGAGGACGAATTGGATGACGAAGCCCGGGTGGCGGCCTATCGCGGCCTGCTTTCCTTCGGCGAAGACGCCCAGGGCAAGTACGCAGCCTACCGCATGCGCCGGGGCGAGGCCCTGTATTCAAGTGTGGTCATCCGTTATTCGGATCGCGTGGATCCAAAGGGTGTGAATGATCTGGCGGATCGCATCGCGAAGCGCAGCGGCATCACCGATGTGCGCGGCATCCAACTGGGCCAGCTCATCAAGATCCCCGTGACTTTCCTGGCGGACCCCTTCCAGCCCGAGGGCAGCTCGGCACTGGCAGTGGAACGCGAAATTCGCGCTGAGGTGCGCCGCACGGTGCGTGTGGAAGCGGGGCCAACCCTGAAGGGCGTGCGGATCGTCCTGGATGCGGGCCATGGGGGTGTGGATCCCGGCGCCAGGGCCAACGGACTCTGGGAATCTGACTTCGTCTACGACATCGCTATGCGCGTGCGTCGCCTCCTGGAACAGCAGACCGAGGCGCAGGTGAGCAGCACCCTCCGCTACCCAGGCCTGGGCTTCAAGAGCCGCGAGGAGATCCTCACCCCCAGCCATGCCGCAGACATTCTTACCACTCCCCCTTTTGCGGTGGATGGGGAAAGCCCCTCGGCCGTGAGCGTCAACCTGCGCTGGGTGCTGGCCAACGACCTCTTCGCGGCCTTCCGGAAGGCCAAGGGCGATGCGCAGAAGACCCTGTTTTTGAGCTTTCATGCGGACAGCCTGCACCCTTCTGCCCGGGGCTCGATGATCTACGTGCCGGGCGCGGCCCTGGTACCCAGCACCTTCGCACTGGGCGGCGCCAAGATCGTCCGAGTGGCCGAGGCGAAGCGCTCCGGCCGGGTGGCCTTCACCGGCCGGGAGAAGCTGCAAGGCGAGGCCCGCAGCCGGCAGTTTTCCGAGACCCTGCTGAAGGCCCTGCGCAAGGACCGCATCCCCGTCCACGCGAACCGCCCCATTCGCAATGTCATCCACCGCGGGGGGGGCAAGTGGGTCCCCGCCGTCATCCGCTACAGCACAGGTGCCACCAAGGCCCTGATCGAAGTGGCCAACCTCACCAACGAGGAAGATGCGGCCAATCTGCGCGATCCCGATTTCCGCGAACGGTACGCGGCGGCGGTGGTGAATGCCATTCGGGCCTACTTCCGCAAGTAGTGGTTCTCATCAAGGGGGTGGCGAAGCGGCACAAAGGTGCCCATTGTGCCGTTAGCAAAAGTGTTGCTGGGGGATCAGAATGGTCGTGGAGGCTTCATGCGGGTGTGGCTCGTGGCGCTGCTTCTGGTTATGGGCTTCGGTTGCCGGAAGCCCGAGCCTACGATGCTGCCCCAGGCGCGGCTGATGGTGCGGTTCCTGGACCGCGATGCGCTGCTGGATCTGGCGGTCGTGCCTTCAGAAGGCCCCTGGCGCCTGATGAACTCGGGGTTGTGGGAACCCTTGGAAATCCGGTGGAAGCCCGGTGCCCCTCGCATCGGTGCCGCCGTGGTGGGCCGCACGGCTCCGGACTGGGTGCTGTTGGAGGATCCCTCCCAGGAGACCCATCGCGTCGTCCTGCGCGGTCCCGGCCCCGAGGAACTCGCGCGCCGCAATGAGCGCATGGACCCCGACGAGCGCGATGCCCTCGCCCTGCTGGGCGTGCTCTGGGTGCTTACGTGGGTGAGG
>JANXYT010000050.1 GCA_025355915.1 Holophagaceae bacterium | reverse complement strand
AGTACATCGGCCACGGCCTCGGTCGTGACCTGCACGAGGATCCCCAGGTGGTGTTCGCCGAGCAGAAGCCCGGCACGGGGTTCCGGATGGAACCAGGCATGACCATCACCATCGAACCCATCCTGAACACCGGCAGCCATCGGTGTCTGGTAGAGGCCGATGGTTGGACTGTGCGCACCAAGGACGGGGGCCTCTCCGCCCAGTTCGAGCACGACATCGCCATCACGAAGACTGATCCCGAAATCTTGAGCATCCCCGACGCGGAATTCGAGTTGGAGGATGGGCTGTAGGGGGAGTCTTCAGTCTTCAGTCTTGAGAGCCGGATACAGTTCCTTCTTCTGGATTTGCATGAAGGGTGAGGGATCCACTACGGGGCTCCACCCGAGTTTGGCGTAAAGCCCATGGGCATCACGGGTCGCCAGCATCAACCGGCGCATGCCCACGACATCCGGAAGATCCATGAGGACGCGAATCATGGCTGGCGACAGCCCTCGTCCGCGATGGTCCTCCAACACGAACACATCCGCAAGGTAGCCAAAGGTGGCATGATCCGTGGCCATCCTCGCGAATCCCACCTGGCCGCCATCGGGCCCGAAGACACCCACACAAAGGGTATGGAGCGCAGCCTTTTCGTCGATCTCCCGCGGGATGCCGGGAGACCAATAGCTCCTGGACAGATAGGCATGAATCACGTCGAACTGGAGGTCGGAAGGATCCAGCGACATCCGGTAGCCATCGGGGATTGTGGGCATGGGGATCCTCAGCAAAAAAGCTTCGTTCAGCCTTCGGCCCAACGGCGGATGGCTTCGGGAAGATCCGGCTGGGGCCCCTCGTAGCCCATCTGGCGGAGCACTTCGGCCACGGGGACGTTGCCCTCTTTGCTGCGGAACAGGGCCCGCACCACGCCTTCGGCAGCCAGCTCCCCGCCCTGCTTCAGGAAGCGCTGCTCCAGGAAGAACCACTTGGCGTCCCAGCCCAGAAGGCGTGTGCGCAGTTCGTACCGCTCGAAGGGGTCGAGGCTGCGGCGGTAGCGGATGGTGACGCCGCCCACCAGGGGCATCCAGCGGTTGCGCAGCATGGCCCGACCCAACTGAGTGCGGAAAGTGAGGTCAAACCGGCCCAAATCCATCACGCTCAGAAACCGCCCGTTGTTCATGTGGATGTTCACGTCGAGGTCGTTGGGCCACACACGGAATACCA
Organism: Holophagaceae bacterium; assembly: GCA_025355915.1. GTDB lineage: Bacteria > Acidobacteriota > Holophagae > Holophagales > Holophagaceae > Geothrix. The sequence goes on along the minus strand of JANXYT010000050.1, from coordinate 2,374 downwards.
GGACTGACGTCCCCAGCGGCTCCAGGGGCGGGCGGAACCAGAGGGTGAGGCCTTTCCAGAGCGTGCGGAAGAGGAGAACCATCCGTCCAGACTATCCAGCCAATGCGCTACCGTGGAGCCATGGTTCTCACCATCCAGGCGCCCGCCAAGCTCAATCGCTTCCTCGCCGTGCTTGGACGGCGAGCGGATGGCTTCCACGAGCTGGAGCTGATCACCACGGTGCTGGAGGGCGTGTCGGCCTTGACTGACACGCTGGAAGGGGAACCAGCCGCGGAACTCTCGCTGGCCATTTCGGGCTTCGCCGGTGATGGCCTGGTGGCCGATGAATCCAACCTGGTGCTCAGGGCCTGGAGGCTGTTGGAGGATGCCGCCAAGCACCCCCTGCCCGCCGCCCTTCGGCTGGAAAAACGCATTCCGTACGGCGCTGGCCTCGGCGGCGGCAGCAGCAACGCGGCGGCGGCTCTGCGGCTCGGAAACCGCCTCTTTGACCTGGGCCTGGATGACGACACGCTCCTCCGCCAAGCCGCGCGCCTGGGCAGCGACGTACCCCTGTTCCTGCTGGGCGGCACGGTGCTTGGCCTGGGTCGCGGCGAACGCGTGTTTCCGCTGCGGCCCGTGCCCCTGGAGCCCATCCTGCTGGTCCATCCAGGCCTGCACGTCAGCACGCCCAGTGTCTACCGGGCCTTGCAGGACCTGGGTTATCCCGATGCCGTATGGGGGGACCGCCCGGCCGTTCCGGCCTCTGCGTCCCCCCAGGCCCCCGCGGCCGAGGCACGTGAAGCCCGCCTCGACCGCCACCCCGAGGCCTTGGCGTCCCAGCCGGAAGGTGCCACACCACCCTGGCGCAACGACCTGACGGGCGCCGCCCTATGGGTGTGCCCCCCCCTGGCCGAAGTGCGCGATGCCCTGCGCGATACCGGCGGCGAGCCGCTGCTCTGCGGTTCCGGCAGTTGCTGGGCCGCGCGATATGGCGATACCGACGCGCGGGACACGGCTTCGAATGCGTTGAGGACCTCTCACCGCGACTGGAATGTCTGGAACATCTGACCTGCCGGCCAGCTCTCTTGACCTGTCTCGGCTAACCTTCACCTGCGGTGTGGTCGGGTGTGGTTCGTTAGAATCGGTAAGTGAATCCCAGGCCGAACGTCCCCCTCTCCTTGGATCTTGTCAGGGGACTGGATTGCGCGTCTCCCTGCAGCTGGGCGGCCCTCGCGAGGGCGAACCACCTCCATTGTTCATCCACAGCAAACGCGACGTGACTCGTCAATGCCACCTCCTGCAGCCCTCCCTTGGGGGTGTAGATTCGGTCCTCGCCGGGGCGGAGTCTCGGATCCCCGGCCGCAAGAAGGGACGTCCTTACCTGAGCCTGATCGGAACTGATGCCAAAGTCGTAGGCCATGGCCCTGGTGTCCACCACCGTGGCCGAAGCGGTGATGCCTCCGGACCAACGCCCCCCAAGGCGCCCGGCCAGTCCAAGGGCCGCCGTGGCGCGTAACCCGGCCTCATCCCGGAGTCCATCCACCACCGATATGCGCACGTGGAAGGCGCCAAACCGAAAGCCCGCAGCCGTTCCGACAAACAGGCTCGCGCCGCGATCACCCATGCCCGCCAAGGTATCCGATCGGGACTCGCGGCGCCCCTCTCCGAGTCCCAGGCCCACATCCCAGGTGAAGTGCTCGGATCGAAACACGTGAACCCCGCCTCCCAACCCCAGACCCACGCGGCTCGACCCCAGGTAGAAGGTATTCCGGTATTCCGCGTTGATGACAGGCAACAGCAGGACCCGCCCTTCATCCGAGCCTTGAACCCTTGGGGTGGAGAGCAGCATCGCTCCCACCCGGACCTTCCAATCACCCCGACCAGGACCCACATCCTCGAGGCCCAGGGGTACCTGTTGCCCCAGCACCGCCAGGGAACAGCCAAACCATGGGAGCAGGTACCTCAGCCGCATCAGGGCTCCAGAAAAGAGTCACACATGTCTCCAGACACGGTGGATGGCCCTGTGGTTGAATCCACCCGCCCTGGGAGGGGAAGGTGGGGCGATCGCCCCACCTTGATATTGAGAACCCATCTCTCAAATCTTTGAGACAAGGCATCATGGAAAGGCAATTCCCGAGGTCTCCATGCCCCTGCCCGCCCTCCGCGTCCGCAACCTCCGCAAGGCTTTTCCAATGGTGACCGCCGTGGATGGCGTGGACCTGGAGGTCGCCCGGGGCGAGGTCTTCGGCTTGCTGGGCCCCAACGGCGCCGGGAAAACCACCACGCTTGAGATCATCGAAGGCCTCACCGAAGCCGATGCCGGCGAAATCGAGATACTGGGCCTGACCTGGGCGAAGCAGGGGCAGGAGATCCGTTCCCGCATCGGCGTGCAGCT
>JANXYT010000015.1 GCA_025355915.1 Holophagaceae bacterium | reverse complement strand
TCCGCCCAAGGCCGTGGCCATGGCGTTGGTGCCGGCCAGGGGCCGGCCGGGGAAGGTCGCGGGTTCAAGACATTGAACCTCACTGAGGCTCAGCAGACTCAAGTGAAGGCCATCCAGGACAATCACCTGGCCGCCGTCCAGGCCAAGGGCCAAGCGGCTGATGCGGCCCGCAAGGCCATGCACGACGCCATGGCGAACCCGGCCACCGATGCCAAGACCCTGAAGGGCTTGCACGAGGCGACCGCCACCGCCCAGTTCGAGCTGCTGCTCGAGCACCGGGCCGTGCGGCAGGAGATCCTGCCCCTCCTCACCGCCGATCAGAAGGCCCAGTTTGAGAAACGGCAGATGGGGATGGGCCGCCGTGGCAAGGGCGCCGGCCCTGGCTTCGGCCTTCACCACGGCATGAGGCCCGACTGCCCCCTGGTGCAGCCCTCCTGATGACCATTCACCCGCTATCCTGAGAGACCATGCGAGCTTCAACGGTCGTCCAGGCCACCTGGCAGCGGATGCGGCGCCCCCGAACCTGGGGCGCCGCACTGCTGTTCGGATTGGTCTGGAACGGCACCCGGGTGCTGATGGGACTTCCTGAACCGGGCCTCATCGAGCTCCTCACGCCTTCGTTGTGGGTGGCGCTCTTCCTGGTCCTCGCACCGCTGCCTTGGCAATGGACCGGCAACGACGCCCCCATCGCCGGGCCCATGCGGGGGGCGGCTCAGGCCCTGCCCTGGATGGCGGCCCTCACCGTCGGGGTCCTCCTGCTCCTGGGTCCGTCCGGAGGACCGCCCCCCGGGCGGGGCATGGGCAGGATGGAACGGGGAGGACTGCATCGCGGGGTGGGCCCCCGTCGGGAGGACGCGCACTGGAGGCCCCTCCATCCCAGGCTGTGGATCCTCGGGGTGGCCCACCTCTCCTTCGGGTTGCTGCTGGGCTGGATTCTGGCGGACCGCGAGCGCGCGGAGCTCCAGGAGGCGGCGGCGCGGCGGGCCGCTCATGAGGCCCAGGCCCGCGTCCTCCAAGGCCAGATGAATCCCCACGTGCTCTTCAACGCCATCAGCGGCCTGACGGAACTGGTGCGGGAAGACCCCGTGGCGGCGGAGGCTGCCCTGGTGAACCTGTCCGATCTGCTGCGGGCCCTGCTGGAGCACGGTTCCCGTCTGCGGGCACCCCTGGGCGACGAGCGCCGCCTGGTGGAGCACCACCTGGCCCTTGAGCGCCTCCGCCTCGGACATCGTCTCCGCGAAACCTGGGACTGGCCCGAGGCCCTGGATGGGCTGGAAATCCCGCCCCTCATGATCCAACCCCTGGTGGAGAATGCCCTGAAACATGGCATCGCGTTGGCTGTGGGCGGCGGCACGCTGGCGGTGAAGGTCACCCTCGACGAGAACCGGCTCTGCGTACGCGTCGCCAACACGGGACCGGCTCCGGCGGAGGTGGCAGGTCAGGGCCTCGGTCTGCGGAACCTGCGGGAACGCCTGAGCCTGCTGGGGGCCCCAGCCGACGCGCTGCGGCTCCACCGGGATGGCGATTGGACCGTGGCCGAGCTGAGGCTGGAGGTGCAGGCATGAGTGGACACCCTCTGCGTGTCCTGGTGGCCGAGGATGAGCCCTATAACCTGCGACGGCTGACGCGGCTCCTGCGGGAAGCGGGCTGCGAGGTGGTGGCCGAGTTGGAGGATGGTCCCTCCGTGTGGGCCTGGCTGTCCCGCGGCGAGGCCGTGGATGCGCTGTTTCTGGACATTCAGATGCCCGGGCTCACGGGCCTGGACGTGGCGGCGGACCTCCCGCGTCCCTTCCCGGTGGTGTTCGTGACGGCCTACGCCGAGCACGCCGTGCGGGCCTTCGAGCAGGCGGCCACGGACTACCTCCTCAAGCCCGTGACGGCGGAACGGTTGGCCGTCACCCTGCAGCGGCTGCGGGCGATGCAAGGAAATGGAACCGCCCGCGCCACGGGACCCTTCCGGTTCCCCGTGAAGGCTGGCGAAGGCGTGGTGCTGGTGGAGCTCGCCAGAACCACCCACTTCGTATTCGAGGACGACGCCGTGTGGGCCTTCGCGGGCGAACGGCTTCGGACCACCTGGAAGACCTTGGCGGAAGCTGAGTCGGCCCTGGGGACGAGGGTGGTGCGCGGTCACCGGCACCTGCTGATTCGCCCCGAGTCCATCCTCGGCGTTCGGGCCGGGGATTCAGGCCGCCTTCTCGTGCGCCTAGCCGGTGGAGCGGAATTGGAAGTAAGTCGAGGCGCGGCGCCCGCACTCAAGGCGAGGCTCGGATTGGGCTAAGGAAGCTGGTCGCGGAAGACGCGAAACCTCGCAGAAGGCCCGGAAGAACAACAGAACGCATATCTCTGTGTTTTCCGTGCGCCTTCTGTGTCTTCCGCGACCCGCTGATTTAGACTTCCGCGATCAGCTCGATCTCGACCTTGGCGCCGCGCGGCAGGGCTGCCACCTGCACGGTGCTGCGGGCGGGCTTGGCGTGGCCCAGGACTTTTTCGTAGACCGTGTTGAAGGCGGCGAAGTCACCCAGATCCGTGAGGAAGACCGTGGTCTTCACCACGCGATCCCAGCCGGTGCCGGCGGCGACGAGCACGGCGGACAGGTTCTTCAGCACCTGCTCCGTCTGAGCCTCGATGGGGCCCGTCACCATCTCCATGGTGTCCGGCACCAGGGGGATCTGGCCGGCGGTGAAGAGGTGGTTGCCTGAGATCTGGCCCTGGCTGTAGGGGCCGATGGCAGCAGGGGCCTTAGGTGTATCGATGGTACGCATGGACGCTCCTGGAATGACTATTGTCCGCCCTTTTTCCCCCAGCGGCGCTTCTTGTGACGCCAGTTGCGACCGGTCTTGGGGGCTGGTTGCAGGGGGGCGTCAAAGGGGGAGGCAGGCTGCTCGAGTTCACCTTCCTGCTCATCGTCGTCGAGGCGGCGGGGGCCGTCCTCGATCTGCTGCTGGACCCACTGGGCGGTGCGGTGCATGAGGGCGGCGAGACAGAGGCTCGTCTCGATGCGGGCGTGGGGGAGGGGCCCCAGCTGGGTGAACACCGAGGGATCCGGCGGGATCACCCGGGGGATGCTGATTTCGGGCAGGGGCATGGGCAGGGCGTCGTAGGCCTCTTCGGGCAGGCGGCGCCAGGGTTCGGGCTGGGCCTGTTCTCCCTTGAGCAGGTCCGCCACCGTCTGCCGCTTCTTGGGAGGCCGACCGCGCTTCTTCGGCGCGACCACGGCGGCGGCATCGAGCGCCGACTGGAGGGCCAGCAGAACCTCGTCGCGGCTCTTGCCCCGGAGATCGAAGAGCAGCCAGGGATCACGGTCCAGGGCCTCGGCCATCACGTAGCACACGGCGGCCACGTGCTTGCAGGGGTTCGCCCAGTCGGGACAGTCGCAGTGGGTCTGCAGTTCCTTGGGGACGCGCGGATAGAGGCTGGCGCCCGCTTCGCGGAAGGTCTCGTCCAGGCCCTGGGACATCTCTCCCGCCAGGAGGGAAGCCACGAAGCGGCTTTCCAGGGCGATGCGGTCCAGGGCCTTCGCCCACTGAGCGGCGGTGAGCGCCGGCAGGCCGAGGGTCACGTTGTAGGTCTTGCGGCCGTGGACCCGGGCCTGGATCTCCCCCGGTTGCACGGCGAAGTGGGAGACGTGGCCGTCTTCTGCATATTTCTTGCCACGGGGCAGCCGGTTCTCGTAGTCGTCGCCGAGTTTTTCGAGGCCCTGGATCCAGAGGCGGCCCCACCAGGTGGCGCCGAAGCGGTCGGTGTGGCTGATCATGACGCCACCTCTTTGGCTTTGCGGCGAAGGACCTTCGGTGTCGGGGGCGGCTCCTCGCCAGTACCATCGCCGTTGCCCTCGTCGGAATCCAGCAGTTC
>JANXYT010000012.1 GCA_025355915.1 Holophagaceae bacterium | reverse complement strand
TGCGCCACGAACTCATCACCCGTTTGGCGAGGGCTCGCCGCCGAGACGTGTGGCCGATCAAGCGCCGATCCGTCACTCCGGTCTGAGCATTCACGGAAGCGTTGCGCTATGCTTCCGGCAGCATTTCGGGAGGCAGGCATGTTTCGTCGTGTGGACGACTTCAAGACCATCTGGCAGCAGGAGGCGGAGAAGACCCTGGCGGTCTTCGCAGCCATTCCTGATGCGGCGGCCCACCAGGCCGTGGACACTCAACACCGGGATCTGCGGCGCATGGCCTGGCACCTGGTGGAAACGGTCCTGGAACTGCCCCACAAGCTGGGCCTCCAGGTGAAAGGGCCCGTGGCGCTGGCGCCCGATGGTTTCATCGCCACGCCGCCACCGCCCACCATGGCCGAGGTTGCCGCTGCCTACCGTGCCGTATCGGATTCACTGCTGGATCACATCGGCTCCTGGAGCAATACCGAGTTGGGCCGCACCTTCGCCCTTTATGGCGAGACCTGGACCGGCGCTTTCGCGCTGTACGTCCTTGTCAGCCACCAGACCCACCACCGCGGCCAGATGACCGTCCTCATGCGCCAGGCGGGACTGCACGTGCCCAGCACCTACGGGCCGACCAAGGAAGGCTGGGCGGAGTTCGGACTGGAAGCGCCGAAGGTCTGACCCGCGCCAAGGTGCGTATGACGGAATGGCTCATACGGATCCGCATTCAAAAAGATAAAACTCACCGCCAAGACTCGAAGACACCAAGAAAGACAAAACTTAATGCTCTTGCATTTCTTGGTGCCCTTGGTGCCCTTGGTGTCTTGGTGGTGAAAATTCACTTCTTTAATGCATGAACGCTCGTTGGTGTCAGCGCCGCAGCAAGTCTGGGTCCATGGACACCACGTAGTAGATGCCATTCAGGTTCGCGATGGTGTCGCGGATGAATTCAGTCATGGCTTCCTTCGTGGTGTGGGCTTCCCGCAGATCCTGCATCTCGCGTTTCAGGGCCAATTCCACGGACTCCTGTGGCGACCGGTAGAGACAGATGCCGCCGAACACATTCCAATGCCGGCTCTTATCGGACCCATCCTCCTTGTTGCCAGGCAGGAGGAAGTTCTCCAGGGCCAGGGCACCCGGCAGCTTGCTGCGGGGGATGGATTTCACCCAGGTGAAAGGAATGCGGATGGCCTCGTCCAGCAGCCCCACGGCCGCTTTCTTGTCGTTGCCGCACAATCGCATCGCTTCGCGGAAGAGGAGCACCATGGGCAGGTTGTGGTTCTGCACTCCCGGATCCTTCTGCCTGCGGGACGTCTTCGATACGGCCCGCAGGTAGCGGCGATCGTGCTGCGCGAACCGGATCAGCTGCTCGAACTGTTCTGTCCTGGTCTTCGATTTGTAGTACTGCCATTCCGCCCGGGTGACATAGTTCTGAAGCTGATCGAAGCCGCGGGGAGCCTCCAGTTTCTCCAGTTCAACATTCAGATCGAGATCCTGCTTCAGAAGCCGCTGGATCTCTCCCAGGATGGCCTGGATGGGGATTCGGCCGGCCTGGAATTCGGCGTATCGCGAAGACTGCAGCAGCTCCCTGAGATGGTCCCGGAAGAAGAGGATCCTGGTGATGAAGGAATTCTGTCCGAGGGTCGTGAGCGTCTCGGTGTCCTCCACGAGGCCCATGAGTTCCAGCAGGAGTTCGAAGGTCTGTCCTCCCTCATACAGGCGGTTGGAGGTGTCGATCCTGCGCTGCGCGTAGGTCTTCTCCACCTCGGTGAGATTCTCCATCCGCGCCCGGTAGGCCAGGTCGAACCGGACGGCCTCGTCACGGACCTCCAACCAGAGCTGATCCGCGTAGGGGGACTCCAGCTTGGGCGCGCGTTCCTCGCGCAGGCATTCCAAGGGGCTCATGCTGGCGCCCTGGTAGGGGAGCGTGTTCAGGGGGCGGTTGAGGTAGTCCTGGCTGGAGACATAGCGGTAGAGCTCCCGCGGGCGGGGGAAGGGCATATTCGCCTTCATCGCCTGGGCTTCCGCCTGATACGGATCCGGGGCGAGGACGAGGCGGTTGATGATCTCCAGATCCTCCGGATCCAGCAGGCCATTCCCGTTCGCATCGGCCTTCAGGCAGTCGAGCGGCGCGTGGGCATAGGGGTTGGCCAGCAGGGATTGCAGCAGGCTGCGATCGGCGGTGGTCCAGCGATGGTCGCCGTTGAAATCGCCCAGCATGATG
>JANXYT010000430.1 GCA_025355915.1 Holophagaceae bacterium | reverse complement strand
ACGGACTGGACCAGGCCCACGAGCACGGCTCTCCCAATGAGGCTGTGGCCAATGTTGAGCTCTTCGATTTCAGGGATGGCGGCCACCGGCCCCACATTTTGCAGGTTGAGCCCATGCCCGGCGAGGACCCGCAGGCCCAGGCGGTTGGCCAACCGGGCCGCATCGCGGAGACGGCCCAATTCCAGAGAGGCATCGGAATCCATGGGCAGATCGCTGTAGATTCCAGTGTTCAGTTCCACCGCGTCGGCCTCCAGTTTGGCGGCCATCTTCACCTGGTCGAGTACCGGATCCACGAAGAGGCTGACGCGCACACCCGCGCCGCGGAGTTCCCTCACCACCGGCCTCAGCATGCCCTGGAGGAAGATGGCATCGAGTCCGCCCTGCGTGGTGAGTTCCTCACGGCTTTCGGGGACCAGCGTCACCCAGGATGGCTTGGAAGGAATGATGGTTTCGAGCGCCTCGGGCGTCGCCGCGCACTCCACATTCAGCGGCACGGCCAGGACTTCTTTCATCAAGCGGAGATCCCGCTCCTGGATGTGGCGGCGATCGCCGCGGATATGAACCGTGATGCTGTGGGCGCCGGCGCTCTGGGCCAGAAGGGCCGCGGCCACGGGTTCGGGCTCATGTCCGCCGCGGACCTGCCGCAGGGTGGCCACATGATCGACGTTCACACCAAGCCTGAGGTTCAATGCGGGCTCCAAGGAGGACCTTTAGCTTAACTGCTGCCCGTCCCCATCGGCATGAAGGTTGGTTGGAGCGAGGATTCAAAAAAAGAGTTGAAACATCTATTATCTGGAATGATCATGATGCCATGGATGGCATGGCCTTTCTCCCTTCCCTGTTTCTCGCGCACGGCTCCCCGATGCTCGCGCTGGAAGGGGGGGCCTGGGGCGAGGCGGTATCGGCCCTCGGGCGACACCTGCCGCCCCTGCGCGCCATCCTGGTTTGTTCGGCCCACTGGGAGGCGCCGGGACCCTTCCGGCTAACTTCGGCGGAAAGCCCCGGCGTCATGCACGATTTCGGAGGTTTCCCCGAGGCCCTATACGCCCTGGATTACCCCGCGCCCGGGTCCCCGGAACTGGCGGCCGAGGCTGCGGGTCTGCTGCGCGAAGCGGGGTTGGAAGCGGTGTTGGATCCCCAGCATTCCCTCGACCACGGCGCCTGGGTGCCGCTGCGCTACCTCAGGCCTGACGCGCAGGTGCCCGTGGTGCAGCTCTCGCTGCCCCGTTCCCGGACGCCGGAGCTGCTCCTGGCGGCGGGCCGGGCCCTGGCCCCACTCCGCCGAAGCGGCGTGCTGATGCTCGGCAGCGGCGGAATCGTTCACAACCTCCGGCGCCTGGACTGGGAGGGATCGGCGGAGCCCCAACCCTGGGCCACCGCCTTCGAAGGATGGATCCGCGGGCGGCTGGCCGCCGGTGATACAGCGGCCCTGGTGGACTGGCGGAGGGCCATCGGCGCGGAAGAATCCGTGCCCACCTCGGAGCATCTGGACCCCCTCTTCGTGGCTCGGGGCGCCGCCGAGGGTCCACCGGAGATCTTTTTCGGAGGCTGGCAGCTGGGCAGCCTCAGCCTGGCAAGCTACCTTTTCTCCTGAAACTCACGCCTCGGCGCGCTTCATGCTCCGAAGGGCGATGGTCCAAATGAGAACCGTGAGACCGAGCAGCTTCAGCACCTCGGGCCAGAAGGCTTCGAGGCCCACGCCACGCAGCACGATGGCGCGGATGATGATGATGAAGTGGGTGAGTGGCATGAGCTCCCCGATCAGAAAGAAGGGCAGGGGCATGCCCTCGCGGGGGAAAATGTAACCGCTGAGGAACACGAAGGGCAGGATGGTGAGCATGCTCATCTGCGCGCTCTGTCCCTGGCTCTGGGCCAAGGTGGAGATGCGGATGCCGATGCCGAGCATGGGGATGATGAACAACCCGGCCATGGCGTAGAGCAGCGGCACGGAACCGGCCACCGGCACCTTGAATAAAAAATGCGCCACGCCGAACAGCACGGTCAGCTGGGCATAGGCCATGGCGATCACAGGAATGACCTTCCCGGCAAAAAGCTCCAGGGGGGTCACAGGGGTCACCAGCACCTGGTCCAGGGTGCCGCGCTCCTTCTCGCGCACGATGGCGCCGGCCGCGAACATGATGCAGGTCATGGAGAGGATGACGCCCACCAGGCCCGGCACGATGAAGGTGGGGCTGCGGAGATCCGGGTTGTACCAGGGCCGGATGCGCACTTCGACGGGCATCACAGGTTTGGCCGCTCCGCCGTAGCCCATGCGGTCATAGAGGAGCTGGGTGTTCCGCAACTGGCCCACCCCCTGGGCCGCGGCCATGGCGCTGGAGGCGGTGGTGGGGCTGGAACCATCCACGATGATCATCACCTCGCCGGTCTGGCCGGAGCGGATGCGCCGGGCGTAGTCCGGGGGGAACCACACGCCCACCTGGGCCTTTCCGCGGTCGATGGCGGCCCTCAAGCCCGCTTCGGATGTGATATGGACCTTCACATCAAAGTACTGCGTGGCCACGAGGCCATCCACGAAGCTCCGGCTCTCCTGGCTCTGGGATTCATCGAGAACCACGGCGGGCATGTGTTTCACGTCGTAGTTGATGGCGAGGCCGAAGATGATGAGCTGCATGAGCGGCATCCCCAGCGTGAAGGCCAGGGTCAGTTTGTCCCGACGGAGTTGGAGAAATTCCTTCCAGACCAGGGCCTTGATTCGGTTCCACATGGGCATTCCTCAGACGGCGCGGGAGCGTTGGACCAGGTCGACGAACAGGTCTTCGAGGGAGGGCGGTTCGGGGGGCAGGGCCTCGAAGGCGTAGCCTTCTGCCCGCAATCGGGTGAGCAGGCCCGCTGGCTCAAGGCTCCCAGGCAGGGACAGGCGGACATTCCGCCCCAGCAGTTCGG
>JANXYT010000429.1 GCA_025355915.1 Holophagaceae bacterium | reverse complement strand
CTGCCCGTGATCAACCAGCCCGCGGGCCACGTGGAACCCGGCGAATCCCTGCTCGAGGCCGTGCGCCGCGAAGTGCGCGAGGAAACGGGCCTCGCCTTCACCCCGGAGGCCATCGTCGGCCTCTACCCGCTGCGGGCGGCCAACGGCAGCGACTACTTCCGTGTCTGTTTCACGGGCACCGTGCCGGATGATTTGCCCGCCCTGCCGGAGGACCCCGACATCCTCCGCTGTCACTGGCTCACCCGGGCGGAACTGAGCACGGCGTCGCTGCGCTCCGGCTGGGTGCTCCGCTGCCTCGACGATGCCCTCACCGGGCGGCGGTTTCCGCTGGACCTGGTCGCCGAGATCCGAATTGAGCGCTGATGCCAAAGAGGAAAAACAATTAACCGCAGATGACGCAGATCGCGCAGATAAGAGCACAAAACGCCATCTGCGAATATCTGCGTCATCTGCGGTTTCAAGTTTTCAGTAGTTCCTTGAGGGCTACTTCTTCCGCAGCCACACCGCCGCGATCATGGACGTGAAAAAGCCCGTCACCACCGTCCCGATGGCGCCAGCCATGGCGGCGGCGCGGGGCGTCTGCATGGGGGCCTGGGCCCGCACGGCGGCTTCGATCTGGTCCGCGCTCAAGCCCTTGGCGGCCATCATCTGGCGCCCCAGGGCCTCCAAGTCCTGGAAGTAATGCGGGAACTGCACGGCGGTGAGGTAGTAGCTGTTGGCGAAGATGAGCATCGAGCCCAGCAGGGAGATGCTGACGCCGGTCCACACCTGGCGGCCATAGCCCGCCGTGGGAGCGGCAAGCCGGAGGAACCAGAGCAGGATCCCGATCTGGATGGGGATGACCAGCCAGAAGAGGTAGAACAAGGTTGGGTGTTTGTACAGGCCCGTGGTGGCCATGACCAGGGTCCAGGCGGCCACGGAGGCGCCGAGGAGGAAACCGGCGCGGATGGTTGGGTGCATGGCTACCTCGGAAGGAACTCCAGTGTGGTGCCCAAGACCTCCCCGGGGCAACAGGCTCCCGACTCGAAAGCGATTCAGAAGACGTAGCCGCCGCCATTGACGGGAAGGGTGGCCCCGGTGACGAAGCCCGCTTGCAGCAGGCCCAGCACCGCCTGGGCCACATCCTCGGCCCGGCCATTGCGGCGCAGCGGGGTGTGTTCCGCGGCGGCCGCCTTGTGCTTCTCGGCGATATGCACCGTGGCATCCGTCAGGGTGAGGCCCGGCGCCACGGCGTTCACGCGGATGCCCATGGGACCCAGCTCGAAGGCCAGGGCCCGGACGAAGCCTTCCAGCCCCGCCTTGGCGGCGCTGTGGGCACCGAAGCCCCAGCCGGGGTTCCGAGCGAGCCCGCTGGTGATGGCCACGATGGAACCGCCCTTGCGCTCCAGCATCTGGGGCACCACCGCCCGGCAGCCGTGGAAGGCGGCGCCCAGCTCGCCCAGCAGCTTGGCCTCGAAAGCCTCCCAGGGGTACTCGAGGAAGCCGGCCATGGGAAAACCGATGGAGGCGTTCAGCACCAGGATGCCGATGGGTCCGAGTTCGGCCTTGACCGTGGCGGCCATGGCCTCCACCTGGGTCCGGTCCCGGGCATCGGCCCGGACGGCCAGGGCCCGTCCCCCGGCGACTGTGATCTTCAAGACGAGGTCGTGGGCCGCCTCTTCCGACCCCAAGTAATTCACGGCCACCGCGGCGCCCTGGGCGGCCAGGGCCGTGGCCACGGCCGCGCCAATGCCGCGGCTGGCCCCGGTGACGAGCGCTACGTTCCCCGTGAGTGACATGGAGCCTCCTCGCAATCTGATCCTGATTCTGCCCCGGCCTCCGGGACTGCTCAAGATTTGGTCAAAGGACCAATTCCTGGATGGACATGGCCCCGGTGCCGTCGGCCTGGCCCGTGAGGGCCCGGCGCAGGTAGCCCGCCTGGCCAAGATGGAACGCCAGGTGCGCGGCCAGATGTATCAGAAAGCGCCCGGTGGCAGGATGGTGGCCACCCACGGACACGAGATAGATTGCGGCCTGGGCTTCGGCCGTCAGGGCCTTCAGGCCTGCCTCCACTTCCTGCACCGTGGCCTCCAGGCCCGCAATCACTGAGGCGCGGGTACCCTCCCGCTGGGCGAATTCATGGTCGCGATTTCGCTGATAACAGGTGCCGCCCAGCGCCGCGCCCACGAAGTACCGCAGGTTCCCCGTCACGTGCAGCGCGAGGTTGCCCGCGCTGTTGGCGATGCCGGGCAGGGTCCGCCAGAGCGTCGCATCGTCAGGGAAGGACTCAATCTCCCGGATGAAACAGCCCAGATCGCGGCGGAACAACACGAGGAGGTCGGCGGCGAAAGGTGTCATATCCACTCCCAGGTGAAGGCAATTCAGCCACAGATGAACACTGATCAACACGGATGGGCAAGTGGCGTCTGTTATCTGTGCCCATCCCCTCGCCAACGCATGCGTTGGCAAGGATCTTACGTCGCATGCATCCGTGGCTTATGCTTCCTTCCATGGACCTTCAGGCACTCCTCGATGACATTGCCCGCGAATCCGCGCCCTACGCCGCGCAGGGGAAGGTGGCGAGCTACATCCCGGCCCTGGCCGCGGTGGATCCCTCGCGCTTCGGCATCGCCCTCGCCACGATGGACGGGCAACTCTACGGCAGCGGTCATTGGCGCGAGTCATTCTCCATCCAGAGCGTATCCAAGGCGTTCTCCCTGGCCCTGGTGCTGGCCCGCGACGGCGAGGCCCTGTGGCAGCGCGTGGGCCGCGAACCCTCGGGCAGCCCCTTCAATTCGCTGGTGCAGCTGGAGTACGAAAAAGGGATCCCGCGGAACCCCTTCATCAACGCCGGCGCCCTCATTCTCATCGACCGGCTGCTCTCGCTGACTGGTGATTCGCTGGGCACCCTGCTGGCGTTCCTGCGGGCCGAAAGCGGCACTCCGGCCGTGGCGGTGGATCCCGATGTGGCAGCCTCCGAGGCCGCCCATGGCCACCGCAACGCGGCCCTGGCCCACTTCATGGCCAGCTGCGGCAACCTGGAGAACCCGGTGGACCTGGTGCTCGACCACTACTTCCGCCAGTGCAGCCTCACCATGAGCTGCGCGGATCTGGCCAAGGCGGGTCTCTTTCTGGCCAACCACGGCCTGCGGGCGGATGGCTCCCGCCTGCTCACCCGCAGCGAAGCCAAACGCATCAACTCGATCATGCTCACCTGCGGCACCTACGACGCCGCGGGCGACTTCGCCTACCGCGTGGGCCTGCCCGGCAAGAGCGGCGTGGGCGGTGGCATTCTGGCCGTGTTGCCGGAGCGGGGCGTGCTCTGCGTCTGGAGCCCCGCCCTCGATCCCCATGGCAACAGCGTGGCTGGTGTCGAAGCCCTGGACCGTTTCACCACCCGCACGGGCTGGTCGGTCTTTTGATTTTTTAACCGCAGATGGCGCAGATCACGCAGATGAAGACCCAGAGCGATTCCCCGATCATCTGCGTCCATCTGCGCCATCTGCGGTTCGAATGTCCTTCATTCTTCCGCTCATCAGCCACGCCGACCAGCCCGTGAACAGGGCCACCGCGCCGAGGATGACCGCGAGACGCACCCAGGGCTGACCGCCGTCCAGGCGCTCGCCCACACGTACCCAGGCCACGCCCAGCCAGGCCGGGACACTCACCCACAGGAAGCCGCCCACGAGGCGTTGGGCCGGGGCCTTCGGAACGCAGAGCGCCACCAGGAGGGCCAGGGTCAGGGGCACCGCCAGCCAGAAGGGCAGGCCCAGGCGCAGGGCCAGCGCCCCCAGCATCAGCAGGGACAGGAAGGCGGGCAGGCGGCGAAGGATGAACCCGGAAACCCCGGCGACGGGAGAAGCATACCCATTCATGGGCTGCGCCACCGCTCCCGCCAAGCCTCCCGCTGCGCCGCGTCCAGGAAGGTCCAGGCCACGAAGCGGCTCTGCTTCTGGCCCTGGGCCATGGGCACGGTGCGGATCTCCTGTGCGCCCGCCCGCCGCAGGGCCCGGTGCACCAGGGACAGGCTGGCGGAACTGGAGAGCAGCGTGGTGAACCAGAGCACCTGGGCGGGGATCGCCGTGCTCTCCGCGATCATGCGCTGGGCGAAGCCTGCCTCACCGCCCTCGCACCACAGCTCGACGCCGCGGCCGCCGAAGTTCAGCACGGGCCGCTCCGAGGTGCCGCGCCCCAGGTTGCGCCACTTCCGCTGGGCGCCCTCTCGGGCCTCGCGCAGCGATCCGTGGAAGGGCGGGTTGCAGAGCGTCAGGTCGAAGCGCTCCCCGGGCCCCACCACCCCCGCGAAGATCGCGCCCGGGTCCGCCTGCCGTCGCAAAACGATGGCGCCCTCCAGGCCCGGATTCGCCGCCAGGATCCGGGCCGCCGAGGTCAGGGCCGCCTCGTCGATATCCGTCCCCACGAAGGACCAGCCGTACTCGCGGTGGCCCACCAGCGGGTAGATGGTGTTGGCGCCCACGCCCACATCCAGGGCGCGCACCTCGGAGCCCCGGGGGATGGCGCCCCCGTTCGAGGCCGCCAGCAGGTCCGCCAGGTGGTGCACATAGTCCGCCCGGCCCGGCACCGGCGGGCACAGGTAGCCCGGGGGCACGTCCCAGCCGCGGATGCCGTAGGCCTGGAGCAGCAGAGCCCGGTTCAGGGCCTTCACTGCTTCCGGATCTGCGAAGTCGATGGAGGGCCCGCCGTGGGGGGCGGGCCTCACGAAGGGCTCCAGTGCCGGGCAGGCCTTCACCAGCTGCGCGAAGTCGTAGCCCCCCGCGTGGCGGTTGCGTGGGTGCAGGCCCGGCTTGGCGGGCCGGGGGCCTTCGGTGGTGGCGGGTGGTTGGCGCGGGCGTGGTCCCATCGCAGCAGTGTCCCCCGGAGTGGGCTCCGGCGCAGCAGGGAAGTCAGAGTGGGGCAGTGGGTCGGCGGCTGCGCCAGGGGCCCTAAGCGTCGTTTCCGTCCCCGCCCTGGTTGTCCCGGGGCGTCGGGTCGAGCTCAGCGGCGAGACGGGTGGAGAAAAACCAGAAGACGAGGGCCGCGATGATCGTCAGCCACGCCACGGTGAAGGCGAGCGACCGGCCGTGCCACAGCCCGTCCAACCAGCGCATGAATTCCGTGGCCAACACATTCACCTTCCCGCCATAGAGCTCCAGATCACGCAGGTACTTCTTCGTGTCTTCCGGTTCATAGCCCAGAGGATTGGCCGCTTTGGGCAGGGCGGTCAGGTAGATGGCGGCCGCGCTGCCGAGCCCGACCGCCAGAAGGCTGGTGGTGACGAGGCGGATGCGTGTCCGGCGAGTCGCCGGTGAAGGTCCGAGGATGCGGCCGTACCGGTGATTCAGATGGACCTTCATGGCCGCATGGCGCCGTTCAAGGCCGCTGCGAATCCGGCTCAGCTCCTCGCCGCTGAGGGGCTGACCTCGCCGAAGGAGTTCCGCCAGGGCCGCTTCCACCGCCTCGGTCCGATAGTCCAGGTGGTGCGCCACGTACTCCCGCAGCTGGTCATCCGAACGCGTGGGAAGCCACGATCGGAACGTCTCGCTCATGGTTGATGCCGCTCCAGGATCAGGCCCGGCCCCGGGGACTCTGGCTTGTAGTAGGCGAGGCGACCTGGAACGCACGAAAGGATGGCGCCGTACTCATTCATGCAAATCAGGTGGAGTGCCTCGCGGAGCGGCAGCTCACGGCCATCGGCCTTCAGTCCATCGGCGATGACATGGCAGGTGGGGCCCGCCCCTTTGGCCTTGAGCAGCTTTTCCAACTCGTCCGGGAAGTCCTGTGTGCCGGGCACCTCGGTCGCGAAGCCTGGCATGTAGGGCAGGTCGCGGTTCAGCCGGTCGAGCATTTCTTTGCGTCGCTTTGGATCCGCGAGGAATTGGATGAACCGGGCCCGCTTCTCCGACGTGATGAAGGCCTTGGCGAATGCTTCTTCATGATTCATGGGTGGATGGGACTCCTCACTGCAGAAGTCTAACGGTACCGCCGCCTTGGGCCGGGGTGCGAGTGAACGGCTGGTCGGGAAGGTTGGACGGGCCCTGGTCAAAGCTGGATTTCCCACCTGACGGGACGAAGCCCATGCCCGGGCAGGTAGAGGTGCCCCATGGCGTCCCTCAAATCAATCCGCGCCAGTCCCGGTCATGGCGCTGGTAGGCTGCGCGCAGCTGGTCGAGCTGCTCGGCCGGCAGCGGTCCCTTCTCAACCCAGGCCAGGTTCTGTTTCAAATGGGCCAGCTGGCGGGTGCCCACGATGCTGCTGGCCACCCCCGGCCAATGCGCCGTGAAGCGCAACGCCACTTCATTCCAGGATTCGTCTCCAGGAGGGTGCTTCAGCTCCATGGCCTGCCATCGATCCCAGTACTGGCCCTCGGCATGGGCGCCGGGCCGCTGGGCCTGCTGCCAGACGGCACCCGCGATGGGGCGTTTGGCGATCACGCCCAGACCGCGCACCTGCAGCGCGGACAGGCGCTCGCCCAGATTGCTCTGATCACAGAGGCTGATGGAGGTCTGCACGCTGGCGAACCGGCCCGATTGAATGGCGAAATCGAGTTCGGCGTTGTCGCCCGAATGGGCTACGACGCGCAGCTTGCCAGCCCGGGCGCAGTCTTCCAGCGCCGTGATCACCTGGCCTTCCTCCAGGACCTGCAGCGGGCAGGAATGAAGGTGGACGATGTCCAGCCGCTCACAGCGCATCCGCACCAGCGCGGCCTCCACCCCGGCCATGATGCAGTCGTACGTCCAGTCGGGCACGCCGGGAATCCCGTAGCCCACCTTGGTCGAGAGCAGAAAGTCCTGCCGCCGGTGCGAGAGATGCCGGCCGATGCGCTCCTCCGAAAGACCATAGCCGCGGGCGGTATCAATGAGGTTCACGCCCGCATCGAGCACTTCATTCAGCAGGCGCCCAGCCTCGGCTTCGCTGATGCGGCCATCGTTGAGATGCATGGCGCCAAACCCCAGTGGCGTGACGCTCAGTCCTGTGGTCCCAAAGGCTCTTGTCCGCATTCAGACTCCACTGACTTGCCTATTGGCCTTGGGCCCTTTGGAAGCGCGGATGAACGGCTCGCGGGAGTGAACTGCCTGGAGGTGGATCAGCCGCGGCGGAGCTACCTTCGGCGGGAGAACAGGTGCACGATCGCCACGAACAGGGCCGCTCCAATGATGGACCACAGGATCGGAAAGGGATGCCTGTCGATGGTGATCATGAACGGCTCGGGAAGCTTGAGCCACCGGGCCACCCACGGCCCCAGGAGGGTTCCGATGAAGCCCAGGGCGATCGACACGATCAACCCGCCGCGAGCGCTCCCCGCGATGGCCTTTCCGACGGCGCCGCAAACGGCCGCAATCACGATGAGCAGCAGGAGTCCTAAGGGTGACATGGTCATGGCGAATTCCTTCTGGTGAATGGACGGCGTCCGCAGGATAGCACCACGAAGGCTGAGGGTGGTCAGGGACGGGCGTGGGTTGGTGAGGGTGTGGCTACGAGGTGGTGCACCAATACAGCGTGGTAGTGGCCTATCGGTGCGGCTCAGGGGATAGTTTGGCGCAACCCGCTGTCGAGCCGATCAATGATGCCAGCCCAGTCAGCATCATGCTGGACCTCCTCACGCAGGAATTCGGCTTGAGAAGGTGTCCAGAACGGCGCTTCGTCCAAGGCAAAATGAGCCGCCAAGGGCCGATTGGATTCAATAAAGGCTTGGATATCGGCTGGCTCTGAGGGAAGGCCAAGCTGGGTAAATAAATGGGTCATCGAATGCAGGTTGCCTTCCATCATAGATCCCCCATCACACGGGCAGGACGATTGCTGCGGCCTTAGGAAAGAAGGTGTCGGCGGCGAGGTGCAGAGCTTAGGGCGCCAGAATCGCCTGGACGATCTGTTTGTTTTGCACCTTGAAGGTGTTTTCAATCTCTTGGCGGCCCATGGACCCGTGCGACATGTGGGTCACCATCACCCGGGCTCTCACGATCCCTCCTTGAAGGGTGATCGATTTGATTTCAACGGAGTATTTGGGATCCCGAGTCCACCATTCCACGCGATTGGTGAGTTCGGTCGCTTTGCCCCAAGCGTTTGGACCGGCTGTGATTTTGACATTGTCAGCCAAGAGGCTTGCGAGAGCAGCTTGGTTTTTCGCATTGATGGCGGAGAAATAGGCCCGAACGACGCTCGTTTCAACCTCGTCCTGGCGTGGGGCTCCCGGTTCCACCACGGTGGGGCGAACACAGGCGCCCATGGAGAAACAGATGATGGCGAGGGTGATGAAAGAAGTCCGCATCCGATGAACCGCCTTTCAGAAAAAGTGGGACCAGCCGCTGAGCGGCGGTGGGCGAAGCATCCAACGAGGGGTGGAGTGCCTCGGGCGAGTCATCATGGAGCACTAACCCAGCGCGGGCAACGAGGTTCATCCGATTCCATCAACTTGCTACCTGGGGCTAGCTCCCCCTGATTCAGATCTCGGTGTGGTGGGCTCCCTCCGACTGGGCTCCTGGGCCTGCGGGCAACGCCTGGGCGCCCCTGACGGAAGCGGTTAGACCGCCGGGTCGGGGCTTGGCTTTGCAATCCCGCATTTCCGACAGGTTGAGACCTTGGTTCGTGGATTTCTCGGCACTTTGGACATGGCCAAGCAGGGCCGGAAGCTTCAGGAAGACCTCCCAGCAAGCTTCAATGGAACTCCACCTCGTCCGAAAGCTCGTTGCGATCCGCTTTCCCAGCCGATGGAAAGTGGGTGGCCAGGCGATCCCCCACCATGCAAATTGCTTCCACCAAGCCCTCTGTGAAGGCCCCCAAGCGGAAATGGGAGGAGAGAGTCGCCGAGACTTCGTCCCAGAAGGCCTGCCCAACTTTTTCATGGATGCCCGTGTCGCCTAGGATGGCGAAGCGCTTCCGGCTGGGCACCAGGAAGATGAGCACGCCATTGCGGTCGGCGGTGTCCTCCATGCCGAGCCGCTGGAACGCCATTCCTGCCGTCTTCTCCACATTCCCCCAGAAAAAGGGCGCCACCGAAACCCGGATCTCCCCGGACGTGACCCGCTCCGCCGCCCGGATGGCCTCCACCACCCGCACCTGGTCCACGCACTTTCTCAGGCTCCTGCGGCTCATGCCCACCATGCGGCCCCTCCGTCTCTCACCATGATCCCGACGCTCCCCCACCGCCGGACCGTCCGCCACCCCCGGACCAGCCACCGCCTCCACCGCCCCCGCCGCCGCGCCCCCCGGAGAAGATGCTGAAGAGGAGCCAGATGGCCATGCCCGGATGGGTGACGGCCAGCACCAGGAACGCCAGGCCCAGCAAGCCAATGAGGATCCAGCCCCCCAGCCCGATGGGTTGGCCCCCGCGGCGACCCTGGCCCTGGGGTTCCTGGGCGGAGGCGTCGCCACCGACCACCTTCAGGATGCGGTCTACCCCCTCGTTGAGGGCCCCGTCAGCATCGCCGCCCTTGAGCCGGGGCAGAATCGTCTCCCGAATGATCCGCGAGGCCACGATGTCGGGAACCTGCCCCTCCAGGCCATAGCCCACTTCCATGCGGACCTTCTGGTCCCCGGTGAAAATGAAGAGCACCAGACCATCGTCCAGGCCTTTGCGGCC
>JANXYT010000406.1 GCA_025355915.1 Holophagaceae bacterium | reverse complement strand
CCTCACGGCCACCCTGGTGCGCGAGGACGGCAAGGAGGAGGACGTCTTCAGCCTCATCGGCCCCAAGCGGGTGGATGTGCCCTGGAAGATGCTGGAGAAGGATGGTTTCATCGCCACGGCCCACTGCCTGGAGATCCGCGTCCCCCTGCCCATGGACGAGCGCATGGAATACGCCGTGGCCGATCAGCGCCAGCGCTTCCGCATCGCCTCCGAAAACAGCCTCAAGATGGCGGTGATGGATGAGCTGCTGGCGGGGCATCCCACGGACAACATCTTGATCATCGGACAGTACCTCGAGCAGCTCCGCATCATTGGCGAGCGGCTGGGCGCCCCGGTGCTGACGGGACAGACGCCTGAGAAGGAACGCGAGGTGCTCTTCCGGCAGTTCCGCGAAGGCCATCTGCGGGTGCTCATCGTGAGCAAGGTGGCCAACTTCGCCATCGACCTGCCGGATGCGTCCGTGGCCATCCAGGTGAGCGGGACCTTCGGCTCGCGGCAGGAGGAGGCCCAGCGCCTCGGGCGCATCCTGCGCCCGAAGGGGACCCGGAACGTGAGCTATTTCTATTCGCTCATCAGCAGCGAAACCACCGAGCAGGAATTCGCCCGCAACCGCCAGCTGTTCCTCACCGAACAGGGCTACCGCTACCTCATCGAAAGCCGCCGCTTCGACGAGTCCGGCCGCCTCAGTGAACCCGCCGTCTGGAAGAAGCTGCTGGGTGAAACCGGGGCCTGGAAGGCGCCCTAGGGTTTCATCTCTTCCCGCCTCCCGGCGCCCGGCAGGTTCTTCTCGACGATCGGAGCCGTGACCCGCGCAGCGAGGTTGCCCTTCACCAGCACCTCGACGACCAGGGATTCGGGTCCGTTCCAGGGCCCCTTGGCGAGGGCGGTCAGCTGGAACCTGCGGTTTGGCTCGACCGGTTTCACCACACCTTCCACGGGCACCAAGCCGGAGGATCCGGCCTTGATCGGGCGGCCTCTCCGAAGGGACGCGAGGGCGGTACCGGAGGCCCGCCAGAACCGGAATTGAAGATCAGCCGCTTTTGGGGCTCCGGTCAGGCTGAACTGGGCCTCCAGCCGGGGCTGGAAGGGTCGGGTGCCGGGCTGGGGTTCGCGGCCTGGGCCCAGGGTGACCTGGGCTGAATCCACCGCCAGCTTCAGCCGCGGGCCCGCGACCAGACCAGCCGTGGAGAGGAGCAGGATGATCAGGGGTATGCGCATGGGAGATCCCGGGGTCATGGGATCAGCATAGGCTGGATGACGGGGAGCCGGTCCGGGTAGTGCAGACGAGGACCGTTCCAAGGCCATGGACGCGCTCCTAGGGCCCGCTCAGTACCTGATCGAGGACCCTTGCCAGATCGGTGAAGCCATAGGGTTTCGGCAACACCCCCTTGAACCCGAAGTCGCCCGGGCGGGCCATGACCGGATCCACGGAATAGCCGCTGGACACGATGAGGCTGGCTCCGGGGTCCACGGCGAGGATGTGAGCCGCGGCCTCGCGTCCTCCCATGCCGCCCGGGATGGTCAGGTCCATGATGACGGCCTGGAAGGGGGACCCGGCCTGGATGGATCGGGAGTAGGCCTGGATCGCGCTGTCGCCGTCAGGGCAGGTTTCCACGGTGAAGCCAAGGCGGACCAGCATTTCCCTGGCGATTTCCTGGAGCACGGAGTCGTCATCCATGACGAGGACGTGCCCTCTCCGGTGGGAAGGCGGTGTCAGCGATGGGGCAGGCTTTGGATCGAGGACCCTTTCCGTGGCTGGGACGAAGACCAGGAAGGTGGCCCCGCCCTGGCCCGCCGATTCGGCCAGGATGTTGCCACCATGGGCCCTCATGATGTTGAAGCAGCTTGTGAGGCCGAGTCCGTGGCCCGCAGCCTTGGTGGTGAAGTAGGGCTCGAAGATGCGCGGCAGAATGGCCGCCGGGATGCCAGGCCCTGAATCCTGGATGCTGACGCGGAGGTAGCGGCCGGGTCGCAAGTGCAGAATCTCATCCTCGCCCACCAGCAGGTTTTCGATGCGGATGTGAATGTGGCCTTGGCCCTGCATGGCTTGGATGGCATTGACGAGGAGGTTCTGCATCACCTGGGACAGCAGGCCATCGTCTGCCTCGGCGTTCCAGAGATGGGGCTGGAGGGTGCATTCGAACCCCACCGATGTGCCATGGCTGGCCGCCTCGGCAGCCTCCCGGACCAAGGGTGCCAGGTCCACCACCCTGAGCGCAGGATCGCCACCCTTGGCGAAAGTCAGTAATTTAAGCGTCAGGGCGCGGGCCCGGTCCGTGGCCTTCAGGGCTTCGGCCAGCCGGTCCGAAGCCCGTCCTTCCAGAGGGAGATCCTGGCTGGCCAGGGAGATGTTCCCCATGATGGCTGACAGGTAGTTGTTGAAGTCATGGGCAATGCCACCCGCCAGTACCCCGAGTGAATCAATCTGCCGCACGCGCAGGAGTTCAGCCTCTGTCTTCAGCTGAGTGGTGATATCGCGAAATACGATCACCCGCCCCGCCCGTCCGGACCACGCCGTGGGCAAGGGCGAGAAGTGCTCCTCAATGATCCGGGCCGGTTCATCCCCGAGTTGGA
>JANXYT010000381.1 GCA_025355915.1 Holophagaceae bacterium | reverse complement strand
AGTACCGATTCCAGTTCCCAGGTTTGGAAAGCGTCTTCGAGGTCTTTCGAGGACAGGTTTACTTGATAGAACGCTCTGAACTTGAATCGGTACTCCGAAGAGATGTCCTTTTCTCGAGCGGCCGAGTAGTCAAGCTCGACCCGGGAGACGACCGCGTAGTCGATCGGGACCGAGTTGGTGGGTTTTGCTTCTTCAAGGGCATCGGTGCAGAACTGAATTAGTTCGCGCGGCCTGTAGAGCGTGCGATCAACAAGGTAGTTAAACGATTTACTCTTGCGGTATTTAAGAGATTCAGCAAAAACTGCATTCCAGCACGCTGCGTCGGGCATGTCCGATAGTTCGGGATAGGAGTGCCGAATTCGCTTTGCGGCAACGGCTAGGAGCGATGTCTCGTCCCACCGAATAGTCTCAATTAGATCCCTGTACTTCTGGGTATCGTCATAGAGGGCGGGAATGCTGTCATAGAGCTCTAGTCTCAGAGAGATGTACACGGTCAGCTTTGGGGACAATTCATTGAGCGATACTGCGGCCTGAAACAGCCCGGAGACAAAGGCTTTTGCGTCCTCAGAACTATCCCACCCCTTGTCGAGCTCATCCACCAGAACCACTAAGGGGCGCTTGTCTAAGATATCGATGATGCATGGAAGGAGGGCATCAAGCTCTTGCAGCTTGTATAGCTTCGCCAGTTCCTTGGTCTTGATACTGGCTTCATATGAGCCGACCTTAAAACCCTCGATTCGCTTAAGGTACGAGACAAGAACAGAGATTGGACTGTCTTGCTCACCTTTGAAGTTATCGCGCAGATACTCGTATACCTTTGCCGCGCTTCCCGTTTTCAGTTGCGAACCGGAGCGTGTCAATTCCTGCATGACCCGCACAAGGATGAGGTATTTCCATGACGAAGTGAATGCTCCGTGCTTAGCCCAG
The DNA here is from genome assembly GCA_025355915.1 of Holophagaceae bacterium. GTDB lineage: Bacteria > Acidobacteriota > Holophagae > Holophagales > Holophagaceae > Geothrix. The sequence goes on along the minus strand of JANXYT010000381.1, from coordinate 3,440 downwards.
GAGCCTTGTTTCTCTGAGCGAAGCACAGAGCTAAGCATCTCGTAAGAGTAGTTTTCGGGATTGAGTTCAAGAACGAGGGTTCCACCGCGCTTTGCTCGCTCTGCGAAGACTTTGAAGATGGCACTCTTTCCGGTGCCACGATTCCCGAGGACGATCGTTCTCGTCCGTGATGAAAGCCGCTTGAAGGCCTCGGATTCGACAAAGTAATCAATCAAACCGACATTGATGTCGCGCTCCGCAGCGGGAGCCCCGAAATTAAGCCTGCCGAGATCGAGTGTCATGGGTTTGAATATACGCGAGCTCGGAGTGAGGATAGGCCCAACTCTTATTTCTGCCCCTTCCACACCGCCATTTCCTTCTCGAGATTCTCTGTGTATTCCTTCGGGGCCTTGCCCCTGGAGAGGTCGATGGCCTTCTGAAGGTGGGTGCGGGCCTCGGGCATCCGCTTGGCGTCCTTGTAGATCCTTGCCGCGGTTTCGTGGTTCCAGAAGCTGTCGCCGATCTTCAGGCTCTTCTCGATCCAGGCCAGGGCCTTCTGGGGTTCGATGGCCTGGTCCTGGCAGTACTTGGCGGCCTGGTACCAGGGCACCCAGTCGGTTTCGGGCGCCTTCTTCAGGGTGTCCTCCAGGTGCGCCCAGTAGATGGCCTTGGTGTCGAAGGCCACGGGGAAGCTCACGCGCAGCTTCTCCCAGCCCAGTTCGACGGTGGCGCTGCTGGTGTCGACGGGTAGCACGCGGTAGTCCAGGTATTCGAGGAAGGGCCCAGCCTGGGGCGTGGCCTCCCAACGGACCTGGTCTTCCTCCTTCTTGTATTCGTAGGCGCCCCACTGCTTGGCCTTCTTGTTGAGGATGAGCGTCCAGGTCTTTTCGCCGGGGATGACGAAGAAGCCGTAGTTGCCCGCGGGCACGTCCTTGCCCGCCACCTTGGCCGCATGGCTGAGGGTGATCACGGTGGCGCTGTTGGCGCCCGCACGCCACACCTGGCTGAAGGGCACCAGCTCGCCCCAGATCTTGCGGCCCTTCACGGCGGGCCGGGCGAAAGTGAGGTCGATCTTGCTGATGCCGATCTCCTGCGACACGGAGCTGGCCGGGCTCATGCGCAGGGGCGTGAGGCGCACCGGTGCGGGCTTGTCCTGGGCGGCGAGGGAAGCGGCAAACGGCAAGGAAAGCAGGGCGGGGAACAACAGGCTACGCATGGGTGTCTCCGGGGTGGGGGGAAACGAGGATATCACCGGTTTTCGGGGGCAGGAGGAAACGGCCAGGCTGGCGGTTGAAGGCCTTGAGAATGCCCCACCAAAGGCGGCGGCGACTGCGGCCGCTGAGGTCCCGGGCCCGCAGCGCGGTCCACAGGGCCAGGGCAAAGGAAACGGCGAAGTTCAAGGTGCCGATGAGGGCGATGCCCAGCAGGCCCCAGAGAATATCCACCCAAGGAAGGGTGCCTTGGGCCCAGAGGCTGCCGGCGGCCAGGGCCAACGCGGCCGCCTGCAGTGTCACATGGCGCACTTCCAGGTGGACTCCCGCGAAGGCGAAGGCCATGGGCACGAAGATCAGCAGGACGCCCAGGGCCAGATAGCCGATGAACCCGGAGATGTGCCGGTGGACGAAGTGACCCAGCGATTGGGCGCCATCCGCCCCCACCAGGGCACGGGCCCGGTGGCTCTGGGCCAGGGCTTCGGGCAGACGGCGATAAGCGCTCCAGTTGGCGGCCCAGCCCGCGGCCAGGCTGGACATCCAAAGTAGAACTCCCGTGGCCGCCGCGAAGAGCAGCGTCCAGCCTTGGAAGGGATGGTTGCCATGAAGGCTGTGCAGGGCCGTTTCCGGGCCAAAAGGCCCATGTCCTGTGAGCCAGATCCACAGGGCGGAAACAAGCAGCGCGGCAGGAATGGCCGCAAACACATTGCCCACCGTGGCGATGACCTGGGTTCGTGTGATGGCCGCCACCAGTTCGATTTCACGACCCTGGCCGTTGCCCGTTTCGAGGGTCCGTGCCAGGGCCGCGGCGGTCATGGCGGGCTGTTTGGAGGCCAGGCTGAACCCCAGCAACTGCATGAGGAAGAAGCTCGCTGTGTAGTTGAACGTCAGGGAGAGGCCCAACAGGAGCGGGGCCAGGGGCAGGGCGGAAAGGCCGTACTTGAACAGGGCCGTGCCGGCCGTGAGGACGCCGCCGCCCACCGCCGACCACCCCATGGCCCACCATTCACGGCGGTTCCGGGCGATGTAGTGCTCGCCGGTATCGCCGGTATGGTCGACCACTTTCCGCGCAAGCCGCTTCACGCTGGTGTTGAGCAGGGCGCGCAGGCCATGCTGCGCGGCGCTGCCGCGCACCAGCTCAGCGGCGAAGGCTGCGCCGTCGCCATCCCCCGATACGAACATCAGCAGCTGGGCGATGCGATCGAGCTGGGCGCCCAGGAGTTCGAGGCGGAATACCAGGTCGGTGGATACCCCCCGATCCTCGATCCGATCCTGGGCTTGATCCAGGGCCCTGCAACATTGGGCCCGGCAGTGTTCCCAGGCAAGGCGAGCCTCGGGGTCATGGGGCCGCTCGCCCCGTTCTCGCACGGCCCGGGACAGGTTGAAGAAGGGGGAATCCGCGTCGCTCCCGCCCGGATCCAGGGACAGAATGTCCCGGGACAGCCCCACGGCCGCGGCCCGGTGGGCCAGCAGCCGCGCCGCATGCACCCAAGTGGCCGGAGGCGGGGCCAGCAGGCTTCCCCAGACGATCCGCAGATCCTCCGGCAGGCCCTCGATCCAGACGGCATCGGCTTCATTGAGCTCGAGCCGGTCCAGCAACGCGTAGAGGTCGCCCTCGGAATCGAGCCGGGGGATGATCCGGTCCACCACCCGGAGGAACCCTTCACCCACGAGGGACGTCCGGTCGGGCAGGCCCGTCTCCGCCAGCAGCCGGATGGCGGAGGTGTGATTCCATTCCTCCGCCAAAAGGGCTGTGAGCCCCCGCTCGGTCAGAGCCGCATGAAGCCGCCGCAGCCGGGTCGTGCGACGGGCCTCGCCGTCCACGGAATGGACCGGCGAGGCCTTCAGGAGCCAGCGCAGCAGAGGCTCCAGGCTCGGAGTGGCGCTGCTCAACAGGTCATCCAGCCTGGGGTCGGGCAGGGGCATCAGGACTCCGGGTGGGGGAGCCCACAGAGTGCCACAAGTCGGGGAAGTGGACCCGGCCCGAAAGGTGGAGGCGCGGCTAGGGACTGTTTTCAAAGTCGGAGCCAAGTAAGAACACAGGCTATGGCGAACATGGCGCTGTAGTTGCGCATGGTCTTGTCATAGCGGGTGGCGAGGCTGCGATATTGCTTGAGCTTCGCGAACAGGTTTTCGATGGCGTGGCGGGCCTTGTAGAGATGCCTGTCGAAGGCTACTGGGTCTTTCCTGCAAGGGTGGGGAGGAACGACAGCCTCGGCGCCGATCGCGGCGATCTGGTCACGGCAGGGC
>JANXYT010000376.1 GCA_025355915.1 Holophagaceae bacterium | reverse complement strand
GGGTTCAGTCGCCGCCGCCCCGGCGCTCCTCCATGTCCTCCCACTCCAGGTCAGTCCACCACTCGGCCTCGAGGCCCTGGCAGGTGGTGCCGTGGGAGGGGCAGGCGATGCAGCCGTCGCCGCGGTGGACCTCCGGGTCGTGCTGGGGCGGATAGGTGGCGATCAGCTCCAATCCGGCCTCGCGGGACGCCCGTTCCACCTCCGTCATGGGACGGGAGGGCAGCTCGGGGACATGGGCCCGCCGAAGGCGCTCCTCGCCTTCGGGGAAGAGGACGGAGTTTTCGGCGTCGATGTGCCGCCACAGGGAACGGCTGTACTCCACGGCCAGTTCCTGCAGCCGGTGGCGATCCCCCGCCGCCTCCAGGGGCGCGCTCAGCAGGCCCTCCAGGGCGTCCAGCAGGCCGCCCATGCGCCGGTGCTGGCCGGTGAGCGCCGAGATGGGGCCACGGTCGGAAGGGAGTTCGGCCCGTTCGGCCAGGGCCCGGAAGAGGACCACCTCCTCCTTGTCGTGGTGGAAATCTCCGGCGTAGTGATGGAAGAAGGCCATGAAGCGCGCCCCGTCCGCCAGGTCTCCTTCTCCCGCCAGGCGGGCCGTCACGAAGGCCCGGAGGGAGCCCAGCACCCGTTCGATGAGGTCGTGTTCGGCGCGGAGGTCCTCGATCAGCTGCATGGGCTTTACGCCTTGACGGTGGCGCCCTCCACCCGCATGCCCAGGGCGTTCAGCAGCCAGTGGTCGTGGCTGCCCCCGGGGTTGGGAGTGGTGAGGAGTTTTTCGCCCGTGAAGATGGAATTGGCCCCCGCGAAAAAGCAGAGGGCCTGCAGTTCGTCGCTCATCTGGGTGCGCCCGGCGCTGAGGCGGAGGCGGCTCATGGGAAACAGGATCCGCGCCGTGGCAATCATGCGGACGAGTTCGAGCGGGGGCAGGGGATCCACGTTCGCCAGGGGCGTCCCGTCCACGGCCACGAACTGGTTGATGGGGATGCTCTCCGGAGCCGGGGAAAGCTCCGTCAGTTCCTGGAGGAAGTGGATGCGCTGGTCCACCGTCTCGCCCATGCCGACGATGCCGCCGGAGCAGACTTCGAGGCCCGCGGCGCGCACGGCGGCGATGGTCTCCAGGCGCTCATCGAACTTCCGGGTGTGGATGATGGTTTCGTAGAAATCGCGGCTGGAATCGATGTTGTGGTTGTAGACCTGGCAGCCCGCCGCTTTGAGGCGTTTCGCCTGGGGTTCGTTGAGCATGCCGAGGGTGACGCAGACCTCCATGCCCATGCCGGACACACCGCGCACCATGTCGAGCACCGCATCGAAGTTGGCATCGTCCTTCACTTCTCGCCAGGCGGCGCCCATGCAGTAGCGGGTGGAGCCGTTGGCCTTGGCCGCGGCGGCACCCGCCAGCACCTGGTCGACGTCCTTGAGGGGTTCCACCTTCAGATCGGTCTGGTAGCGGGCGCTCTGGGGGCAGTAGGCGCAGTCTTCCGGGCAGGCGCCGGTCTTGATGGAATCCAGGGTGCAGAATTGGATTTCCTCCGCGTTCCAATGCTTCCGGTGGGCCGTGGCCGCCTGGTAGAGCAGCTCCGGGATCGGCAGATCGTGGGTGGCGCGGATGTCGGCAGGGGTCATGGGCATGGTCGGCTCGCAAAGGGCTCATTCTACCCATAAGGCAGATAGGCGACTTTTATGGACCTATGTATCAATTATTGATCTGTGGTGGTCTGCGACAACTTCCAAAAATGCCGGATCATGGCCCGTGGAATTGTGGGATAGACGGGTAAATGAGCTTGAAGCGTCTGCCGTGCTAGATTGAGGGCCACAATGATGCGAATTCCTTGCGAGGAGTGCCTTTGGCCAACCCGGCAGCCCTGTCCTTGCCAGCCACCATCCTCTCCCGCGAACAGCGGGTGCGGTTGTACCGCACGATCTACGCCGCCCGGCGCATCGACGACAAAGAGATCATGGGCAAGCGCCAGAACAAGGTCTTCTTCCAGATCAACGGCGTCGGCCACGAGGCGGTCCAGGCCGCGGCGGCGATGGTGTTTCGACCTGGCTACGACTGGTTCTTCTTCTACTACCGCGACCGGGCCCTGGCCTATGGGCTGGGCTACACCGCCAAGGACATGTTCCTGGGCTCCGTGGGCGCCGTGGACGATCCCGCCAGCGGCGGCCGCCAGATGCCCAGCCACTGGGGCCACAAGACCCTCAACATCTTCACCACGTCCAGCCCGACCGGCAGCCAATTCCTGCAGGCCGTGGGGGCCGTGGAGGCGGTGGTCCTGGCGGAACAGGGCGGAGTGCAGGAACAGCTCGGCATCAAGGCCGACGAGGTGGCCCTGGTCACCACGGGCGATGGCACCTGCAGCCAGGGCGAGTTCTGGGAGGCCATCAGCAACGCCGTGAACCTGAAGGCGCCCGTGGTCTTCCTGGTGGAGGACAACGGCTATGCCATCAGCACGCCCAGCGAAGTGCAGTATCCCGGCGGCAACGTGGCGGCCCTGTTGCAGGGTTATGCCGCCCATGGCCTGTTGATTCTGGACGAGGTGGATGGCTGCGATCCCATCGCCAGCCACGCCGCGCTGCAGGCCGCCGCCGACCACGCTCGCGCCCGCAAGGGGCCGGCCCTGGTGCGGGCCAAGGTGATCCGGCCCTACAGCCACTCGCTGTCGGATGATGAACAGCTCTACAAGTCGAAGGCCCAGCGCGCCGAGGAGGCCCTGCGGGATCCGGTGATCACCTACGCGAACCAGCTGGTGGCCTGGGGCGATCTCACCGAGGCCCAGCTGCAGATGCTGAAGGACGAGGTCCAGGGGGAAATCGATGCCGCCTGGGAGGAGGTCGACGCTGCGCCGAAGCCCGAGCCAGATAGCATCTACCAGCATCTCTACAGCGAAGAGATCGATCCCACGTCCGCCGCCTTCGACACCGAGCACGCCTCGGGCGACCAGACCACGGGCGCCAAGACGATGATCGACCTCATCAACGCCACCCTGAAGCACGAGATGGCGCGGGATCCGCGCATCCTGGTCTTCGGCGAGGACGTGGCCGACGCCAGCCGGGCCGAGATCCTCGACGAGGTCAAGGGGAAGGGCGGTGTCTTCAAGGCCACCCATGGCCTGCAGAAGCAGTTCGGAGGCCATCGCGTGTTCAATACGCCGCTGGCGGAGGCCACCATCATCGGTCGCGCCATCGGCCTTGCCACGCGCGGGTTCAAGCCGGTGGTGGAAATCCAATTCTTCGACTACATCTGGCCGGCCATGCAGCAGCTGCGCGATGAGTTGGCCAACATCCGCTGGCGTTCGAATGGTGCCTTCAAAAGCCCCATGGTGGTGCGTGTGCCCATCGCGGGCTACCTCATGGGTGGCGCCACCTACCATAGCCAATGCGGCGAGAGCACCTTCACGCATATCCCGGGGCTGCGGGTGGTTTATCCCAGCACCGCGCTGGACGCGGCGGGCCTGCTGCGCACGGCCATCCGCTGCGACGACCCGGTGCTCTTCCTGGAGCCCAAGCACCTCTACCGGCAGACCCACAACAAGGGCAACGATCCCGGCCCCGACTTCATGATCCCCTTTGGCAAGGCGCGCATGGTGCGCGAGGGTACGAGCCTCTCCGTCATCACCTATGGCAGCACCTGCCACCGGGCGGTGCAGGCGGCCCGGGAAGCAGAAAAGGAAGGCATTTCCGTGGAGATCCTCGACCTCCGCACCCTGAATCCCTACGACTGGCCCGCCATCGAACGCTCGGTCAAGAAGACCCACCGCGTGATCGTGGCCCATGAGGACACCCTGAGCTGGGGGTACGGCAGCGAGATCGCAGCCCGCATCGCCGACGAGTTGTTCTTCCATCTGGATGCGCCGGTCCGCCGCGTGGCCGCCAAGGATACCTGGGTGGCCTACTATCCGGCGCTGGAAGATGAGATTCTGCCCCAGCCCAAGGACTTCCTCGAGGCCTACCGGAAGCTCATGGCGGTTTAAGCTCTCCGGGGGTCCCCCTCGCAACGCATACGTTGCGAGGATCTAGGGTCGCGCTGCGCGCACGCCCCGGACCCCCGCGCCCGAGTCGGCGGAGCCGTCCCGGGCTCGTTCAGGCAAGGTTCATGTCTGATGTAATTCCAGGGATGGCCTCTTCCTGGCGCTAGGATGGGCATGTCTTCCGGAGGAGTCATGCGCGCTCTGCCCATCGTCCTGTTGCTTTCCAGCACTGCCGCCTTTGCCCAGCTGGGGGCGCCGAATCAGTCTGCCCCGGGAATCGAACGCACCTGGACCCTGGGTGGCCAGACCTTCGGGCCCTCGCTGACGGGCCATTTCAGTGGCACTCAGGACGGCAAGGGCATGGATCTGGATCTGGATAGGGATCTGGGCCTGGGCAAGGACAAGGCCATCCCGGGGTTCTTCCTCGACTACCAGGGGCCTCGCTTCGCCTTCCAGATCTCCAATGGATCCGCCGAGTACCGAGGCGATCGCACGGTCAATCGCACGGTGGTGGTGAATGGAACACCCTATGTCGCCGGCACCCGCGTCCAGTCCCATGTGAAGCTCGCCAGCGTGGACGGCATCTGGACGACCAAGATCGTGCGTGAGCCCGATGCTTGGCTGGGCATCGATCTGGGGGTCCAGGTCTGGACCCTCGATTTGGACGCGAACACGGTGCCCACTTTGCCTGCGACCGCGGCCAGCACCCGGATCACGGCGCCCATCCCGCAGATCGGCCTTTCAGGGGGATCCCGCGGGTTCAACGGGGCGATCGAGTCCAAGGCCTATTTCCATTACCTGGGCTACAAGAACGCCAAGTACACCCTGTTTGGCGTCGATCTGCGGGTCTTCCCGGTGCGCTGGTTCGGCCTTCGCGCCTTTTACGAGGGAGGCAGCTTCAATGTGCCCAGGGGCTCGGTGAAGGACGATCTTGAGTTCAAGCTGGACCGAAAGGGGATCGGCTTCGGTGCCGTGGTCCGGTTTTGAGGGATTTCAATCCCGGCAGAAAATAGCAGTGGACGCGATCAATCCTGTCATCCTGTTCGCGTGACCCGCCAAGGGCGGACCTCACGCCATGCAATGACGGCCTTGTCTGGGGAAAGTCATCGCTACAACATCACCAGACATTCTGCAGGAAACAGTCATGGCTCAAGGCATCGTCAAGTGGTTCAACGCCGAAAAGGGCTTCGGCTTCATCACCCCCGACGAGGGTGGGGCTGATCTCTTCGTCCACCACACCGCCATCCAGGGCGGCGGCTTCCGCACCCTGGACGAGAACCAGCGCGTCAGCTTCGAAGTCGCGCAGGGCCAGAAGGGCCCCCAGGCAACCAACGTTCAGAAGGTCTGAATCCTCCCGCTCCAAAGAAAAGGCGGCCCCCCGGGGCCGCCTTTTCTTTGGGTGAATCC
>JANXYT010000341.1 GCA_025355915.1 Holophagaceae bacterium | reverse complement strand
CCTCACTCTCCGCCATACATAGCACCCAAAAAAAAGGCCCCCAGAAATGGGGGTTTTTTCTTGGCTGGCTACCACCGCTCCCATGTCCGGCCCTTAAGCCAAATTGACTGGTGCCGTTACCCCCAACCTTTCGGAACGATGCCTTTATTCGATCGGCCTCCTTCAGTTGGAAGGAAGGGCGTACGATGAACCGCCTGCCTGAACGGGGGTGCATCGGGATCTTCAATCGTTTCTACTGCGAGGAGGTGCTCATTGGCCGGCTTTCAGCTGCAGCGCCTCGGGGTGATCATGGAGCCGGAACCTGGCAATCCCCTTGAGGTCGAAGGTGTCCTGAATCCGGCGGCCATCCGTGGCCCGGATGGTGGCCTCTACCTGTTCCCGCGGATCGTCGCCCGGGGCAACTTATCACGTATCGGCATCGCACGAGTGACGTTCAATGATGCCGGTGACCCGACCGGCGTTGAACGGCTGGGCATTGCCCTGGAGCCTGAAGCGGATTATGAGCGCCGGCCTGACGGCCGCGGCGGTTGCGAGGATCCGCGCATCTCGTTCATCGAATCGCTTCAACTCTACTTGATGACTTATACGGCTTTTTCGCCCAACGGCCCGCGGATCGCCTTCGCGGTATCCGAAGATCTGTTTCATTGGAAGCGGCTGGGGCTCGCGATCTTCTCTCCCTTTCAAGGCATCGATTTCGCCCATGTGGACAACAAGGATGCCAGCCTCTTCCCTGTCGCCCTTCCCAACCATGTCGGCAAACTGCAGATGGCCATCCTCCATCGCCCCCTCTTTCACGGCACTTGCCCTGAGGAAACCGCCGGCAAGGCCGATCCAAGGGCCGTGGATCTCGATCATGAAAGCATCTGGATTTCCTACTGCCCCATGCCCCGGGTGGGCAGCGAACCGCATCACCTTGGCCTGTTCAACTCGCACCAGCGTTTGGCGTCTCCAGTTTCACCCTGGGAAATGCTCAAAATTGGCGGTGGAACTCCGCCCATCCTCACTCGGCATGGCTGGCTGATCCTTTACCACGGGGTGAGTGAACGGGCCGAGCCCAGGAATGGCAACCCCGAGTTTTGCTACTCAGCGGGGGTGATGGTGCTCTCCAAGGACCATCCCCGCATAATCCGCTATCGTTCGCTGGAGCCAGTGCTGACGCCGCTGTTGCGCGAAGAGCAACAGGGTGCCGTCAACAACATCGTGTTTCCCACCGGCATCGATCGCCGTGATGATCTTGGCTCGCCGGATCGCTTCGATGTCTATTTCGGGATGGCCGACAACCGCATTGGCGTGGCCCGCCTTGACATGCCAGAACACTTGCCCCAGGGGGCGCCCGCCGACGATCGGGACGAGAGCATAAAGGCTCACCAACCGTGATTCTGAATGAGCAGTCGAGACAGGATTCTTACGTGTAGCCAGGTCAGTAGCTCCGGAGGGTTGGATCCCTGACTCGCCGCCAGCGGGTTCCGTCATCATGCGGTTTCGGGGGTTTCTGCTTTCCCGGAAGCGGATGCATTCCCAGGGTCGAGGCCCCTTTTCGTATCCGGTCAGAATCGCAGGGCGTTGCCGACCGAGACCTGATAGCGGGCTTGGTAGGACTCGCGGTTCAGGGGCACGGCCACACTCAGCAAGATCACGCGGCCCGCAGAACTCTTGAGGTTGCCCAGGCGGAGGCCGACGCCCACATCGGAGTAGGTCCGGGACCAGCCCTGCCCATCCATCCGGCGGACGGACCCCAGGTCCACGAACGCGCTGTACCCCAGCCGCACGATCCCCCACCAGCGCTGCTCAGTCAGGAGCCGGTAGTCGAGGGAAGCGAGCCAGCGAGCATCGCCAGGATGCAGCTGGTTGGGGAAGCCCCTCATGCCCTGGTCGCCCCCCAGGTAGTACCAGCGCTCGGGATCGGGCCGACGGGCCACATCCACGGCCGCCAAGGTCGCCAGGATCTGGTTCGGGGTCAGCTTGTGATACTGGACGAGGGAGAGCGCCAGGTGGCTATCCTCCAAGCCGGTGGCGGGTTTCCGACCATCCCAGGAAACCGTCAGAAGCCTGAGGTCCTCGCTGGAGGAGGACCAGCCCTTGCCCGCCTGGATTCTGAAAAAGGGCGCGGTCATGGAGGAACCCCAGGATCGGCTATAGGTCCCTAGTTCCATCTCGCCAGTCCAGGCCAGGTTGTAGTCCTCTGGCGTGTCCATGCCCTGCAAGTCCTGGAAACTCTCGAAGGCGTCCTCCTGGGTGGAGAGGGTGAGAGCCAGCCCCCGGAGCCGCCTGTTGGACAGGGTGGGTGGCGGCAGGGGTCCAGGGAGACCTGTCTGAGTGATGGGCCCGTAGGTGGTGTCCTGCCGCTTAAGCAACAGACCTCCCCGCCAGACCCGGTTGCCGGACTCACGCAGGGTCATGGCTCCTGACATTCGCACCTCGTCCTGAATGAAGGGGGCCTGGAAGACTTGGACCCCCTGGTCGTAGAGGTAGAGACTGGTCCGCTTTTGGGACATGGCCACGCCGGTGGACCAGGGGGTGTCCAGGGCGAAGAAGGGCCGCTGCAGTTGCAAACTCCGCACGAATCCGTCGGAGAGGTACTGGGCGTGGGCTCCGAGGGTCCACCGGCTCCCGAAGAGCTGGGGATCGCCATAGGAGAAGCCCCACGTGCTGCGCTCATGGTCCTTGGCATAATCGTAGGCCACGCTCTTGCCCGCCCCCATGAAGTTCTTTTCATCGATGGAGAAGTTCAGGGATTTCTGGCCCCCCACCTGCGAGTAGCCCGCGTTCACCTGGGTCGTCCAGGCGTCCCGGACCCGGACTCGCGCCACCACGGTCCCGTCCGGCTGGACCACCGGATCAATATGAGCATCCTTCACGAAGGGCAGCCCACGCAGGAGACGTTCGGTCTCATAGATGCGCCGCTCCCGCACCGGCTCTCCTTCCGTGAAGAGGAGGACCCTCCGGATGACCGTTTCCCTGGTGGAGGCGTGGAGACGGTTCGCCATGCGCCCGATCCAGATGTTTTCGTCATGCCTGGAGAGATCGAAGACATCCCCGATCTCCACTTCGATCTTCCCGATGGAGGCTTTGCGGTCCTCCAAGGCCTTCCAGGACCTGGGGGGCCGGGCCGCTTGGAGGGACATGGCCAGTGCCATGCAGGCACTTATGAGACCGGTTCCGAAACTCCGTATGCTCCCCAAGGTGGCTCCCAGGCTAGTCCCAGATCCTCATGCTGGTTCTCCCTCTGCGTCATGCTTGCCAGACACTCAACCATCAAAATGCCTCGCGAAGGGTATCGTATCCAGCCGCCCTTAGGTCGATCGACTAGAGCCGGCCCAGCAGCAGCAGGATGATCAGAACGAGCAGGACAAGCCCCAGCCCGCCGCTCGGGTAATAACCCCACTCCCGGCTGTGAGGCCATCTGGGATTTGCACCGACTAACATTAAAATAACGACTATAATCAAGATGGTACCGAGCATATTGTTATTCCTTTCGGTTAATCGATGAATAGTCTTTTAGGTCAGTCATTAAATATCGACCGACCTCATTCATCGTGGGCGATCCCACCCTCTGCGGCGGGTCTCCCGGGGCCAATGGGATCTCGGCAGTTCCGATCTTTGGCCGCCCCTAGAGCTTGAGTAGTACCAACGGTCATTGGTATAATAGTAGTGATAGCCGTTGTGCGCGTAGTAGGAATCGTCATCCAATTCGACGATCGCCGGCAGGATTGGAATAATCACCATCCCGCCGCCATGCCTGGGCGCTACCATGCAGGCCGAAAGCAGGAAGGCCGAGGATGCCAGGACAATCCATTTGCTTTTCATCTTTCCTCCTCTTCCGGGTTGACGGACAACACACCAACCTTCTGCCGGGCAGGAGCTGGGGCTATCCACAGGTCGTTTATCTGTTCTTCCACCACAAGAGGCCGTCACTCGTGGGGAAAGGACAGAAAGTGATTTAGCATTTTTCAAGCCAATACGTAACAGTATTTTTTTCAATAATTTAAATAATAATTTAACATCCAATGAATCAACATATTCAATCAAGATGAAATACACGCCCTTTCAATTCGATGAAGACTCAACGTTATCGCCTGGAGCCGAGGAGACTTGGCTCACCTTCGCGACCGGGCAGGCTGCCTGGGGCTTGGGCCTATTTCTCCACCTCAGGGTGGAAGGGACGCGCGTCCCACGGGATACGCATTCCGTCGGTCTCTATCTTGCGAATCGCAGGAATTGCTGATTCATCTTGATTGAACCAGTCCCTGCAGCCCCTGAGCGATGTTGTTAAGTTATTTGAAATTAATTATTTATATTGTAGCACGAAACATGCTCTATCCACTCATGATTGAACCATCTATCCACGAAATGAGGGGGGGATCTCGATCCAACGAGCGAATGCATTGCTCAAGGTTTACAACCGGAAAAGGGCGCGTCCACCTTGGGGTGAGGCACCCCGGTGCGAATCCACAGACGTCCATCCTCAAATAGCTCCGTCGGGGCCGCGGCCTTCACTCATCCATTCAGGAACCCACCATGACCATGCTCCCCTTCAGTCACCGCACTCCTGGCCATGGGATCAACCCACTGAATCCATGCATGAATCGGTACCTGGCTGCGATTCTCCTTGTCTGCGCCGGCTGCCCCCTTCCTGCGCAGGAGCTATCCCTGCTTGGCGGGACCATGCGCACGGCGGATTCCACGTATTCCAGCTATTCATGGCAACTCGATTACCGTCAGGATTTTTATAAAAACTTGGCGGCCTCGGTGGCCTATATCAACGAAGGGCATGTGCCAGGACACCACCGCGATGGCACGGCGTTCCAAGCCTGGGGCCGGCTGCCATTTTTGAAGGACCGTGTTGCCGTTGCCCTTGGCCTTGGGGCCTACTACTACTACGACACCCAGCTGCTGCCCACCGGAGCCACAGGAAACATTCACGGCACAGCGCCCATCTTCAGTGCCACCGCGACAGGATACCTTTCAAACCGTTGGCATATCCGGGTATTGCTGAATCACATCAGACCAGCCAGCGAGATGAAGGTGAATACGGTCGTCCTGGGAGTTGGGTACTGGTTTGGCCGCGAGGAAAAACCCATTCCGGGCAAACTCGGCCACGGGCCGGACGAGAAGGTCGCCGTGTCCGAGGCCGAATTCACGGTCTTCGCTGGACAGAGTGTGGTGAATACCTTTTTCAGCCCAGCGGCACGTGCCTACGCCATGGAATACCGCCACGGGTTCACCCCTCACATCGACTGGACAGCCTCGTTGATCTACGAAGGCAACCCCCAGATCGTCCGCCGGAGCGGGTTCGCCACGCAGGCCTGGGCCGTCAACACCTTCTTCGACGATCGTTTTACCGTCGGCATCGGCTTCGGTCCCTACTTTTACATCGATCAAAAGCATCCGGAACCGGCCAGTTCTTCCAGTCCGGCCAAAATTGCACCATTGGCCTCCATCACCCTTTCCCAACGGCTCTCCGATCATTGGATTGCGCGCTTGAACTTCCACCGGGTCACCAGCAGCTACAACCGCGACGCCGATATCTTTCTGCTTGGGCTTGGGTATCGCTGGCCACGGTAGGGGTGGTTCCACCCGAGAAGCTACTTCCCAGGCATCTTGCGAAGGTCCATCCGGGAAGCCCGCCTCGGCAAACGGGTGGACAGTTGCTTCAGGAAGTCCTGGTCGTGGCAGGCCCCGCAGGTGGCGTCCATGTTCTTCCGGGCCACCTTGGAGGCGGGATTGTTCCTGGGCACCACCTCATGGGCGTGGCCATGACAAGTCATGCAGGTGGGGGCGTGGTCCTTCCCCTGCTTTCGCGCAACTCCGTGGACACTGCTTGCGTAGTCCTGGCCTTCATGATCGTGGCAGCGCACGCACTGGGGCGGTGGCAGCTTGTCGGCATGGGGCAGCGTGGTGATGGCGGTATGGCAGGTGACGCAATTCAACTTGCCATGAGTCCGCGTCCGGAACTTGTCGAGGTCGATGGTGTCGTGGCAGGCCACGCAATCCTTCGCGTCCGGCGGGGGCGCGGCGGAGAGGGCCAGAGCGAAGCATCCTGCAAACAAGAGACGCATAGATCCTCCATGGGGCATGGACCCTACCCTAACAGTGGCCCAGGCCACCGGGAAGCCTATGCCGCATAGGTTTTGTAGAAGTACCAGGCAGACAGGGTGAAGCCGATGACGACCACACCGACCCGCACCGTGGTACGACCGACGCGATGGGCCATGTGGGATCCGAAGAGGCCGCCCAAGCCTGCGGCGACGGCCATGGGAAGGATCAGCGCCCATTTCGCATTGCCGGGATGTCGCAGGAACTCCATGGCCATGAAGGCGAAGATGGCGATGCCGTTGATGCAGAGGGCCAAGAGGTTCTTCAGGCCATTCATCTGGTGGATATCTGTGAGGCCCAGCAGGCTCAGGGCCGCCAGCATGAGAATGCCGATGCCAGCACCGAAGTACCCGCCGTAGATGCCCACGATGAACTGGAAGGCGATGGCCGCCATCCACCACCCCGATGTCCGCTCATGACCGTGGATCTTCTTCAGCAGCTTACTGACGGGATCATTGGCCGCCAGCAGCACCGTCGCCCCCAGGATCAGCCAGGGCACCAACTGATCGAAGACCTTCTGCGGGGTGACCAGCATGAGCCAGGCACCCAGGGCGCCGCCGATGAGCGAGGGTGGCATCAGTCGAAGCGCGAAAGCCTTGATGCCGGCGAGGTCCTCCCGGTGCCCCCAGAACCCGCCGATGGAGCCCGGCCACAGCGCGAGCGTGCTGGTGACATTCGCCTGCTGGCCCGTGAGACCGATGCCCAGCAGCGCGGGAAACGACACCAGCGTGCCGCCTCCCGCGATGGAATTGATCGCCCCGGCGACGAAGGCCGCGGCCATGACCGTGAGGATATGTCCGATATGCATGCCAACCACGATGACACGCACACCGCCGTTTCAGAAGACCGCTACTTCCACTTGAAGGGATAGACCGGTTTCTTCGTAGCGAACTCAGGCGGCCACACGGTTTCGTGCTTGCCGTTCTGGATCTGCTCCACCAGCATCTGGTGCTTGTTCTGGTTGGTGTAGCCGTTGTAGTCCGCGAACTTCACCTCGCCCATGATGCCGTTCCACTGCCCTTGATCCAGGGCCATACGGACTTTCTCGCGGTCACCACCGGCCTTCGCGGCAGCCTCGGCCATCACCATCATCGAGGCATAGGCGTTGGCGGCATGGTAGGGCACCTCGTCCTTGCCGAACTTGGCCTTGTAGCGCTTGCCGAAATCCTTGGCGCCGGGCCAGTTCACGTCCGTTGTCCATTGGGTACTGGAGAACACATTGTTGGAGATCGTCTGCTCCCGGGCGAATTCGGAGGAGGCGAACCCCGCGCCTGCGCCCAGGAAGGCCTGGGGCTGAAGACCGACTTCCCGCGCCTGGCGCATGAGCAGGATGCCATCGGCCACGTAGGAGACCATGAAGACGAGATCCGGCTTGAGGCCCTTGATCTTGGCGAGGGTGGAACGGTAGTCGGGCGAACCCGAGGCGTAGGCCTCCTCCACCACCACCTGGATGCCCACCTGGGCGGCATAGGCCTTGGCCGACTTCGCGCCGGAGGTGCCGAAATCCGTATTCTCGTTCAGGATCGCCATGGTCTTCGGCTTGCCCAGTTTCTGGGCCATGGAAATCAGGATGGAGGCGTAGTCCTCCGTCGTGGCGCTGAGCCGGAAGACGAACTTCTGGTTCTGGCGGGTGATCTCTTCCTTGGAGGCCACGGGCACCAGCAGGGGCACCTTGTACTTCTCGGCCAGCTTCGACACGGCGTTGGCGCAGGCCGAACTGTAGGGGCCCACCACGCCCACCACGCGGTCGCGGGTCACCAGCTTCTCCATGGCCGACATGGAGACCTGGGGCTTGCCCGTGTCGTCCTCGACCACCAGATCCACCTTGATGCCCTTCTTCTGAAGGTCCTCCAGGGCCAGTTTGTAGCCGTTGCTCATGTATTCGCCGATGGGCGCCTGGGTGCCCGTCGCGCAGTTGATGACGCCGATTTTCAGCGGCGTCTGGGCCTGCAGGGCGAGTCCGAAGGCCACCAGGGAAGATAGGATCCTCGTGTTCATGCGCGTCTCCCGGGAATGGGGTGGATTGTGGCCACCACCCTACCACGGGTCTGGATGAAGTCAGACCGGATCCAGATCCATCCGCACCAAGGCGGCCCCGCCCAGGCCCGGGGCGACGACCAGGTCACCCGGACCACCCTCCAGGCGGAGCAGGTGCCGTCGGCCCAGGTGGAGACCCCAGGCCGGCACCGAAAGGGTTCCCCGTGCCACGAACAGCAAGGTCCGGGCCGCCGACAGCGGAAGCCTGCGGGACGAGGCCAGGTGGAAGGCCTCCAGCCGTGCTCGGTACAACCTCGGGTCCACCATCAGATTCAAATCCCTGCAGGGACCGTCCACCAGGAAAGCCATGGCGGACCAATCTCCGGAGAAGTGGATGGGGACGAGCGGAGCGGTGAGATTCACCCGCCCATGGGGACCGAAGTCGATCTCGAAACCCGCGCCTTCGAGGAGCACCAGCCACCGAGCCATACCCGGGAACGCGGAGAACGGGCCAGAGACAAGGACTTCCGCCGAGCTGACCCGCCATTGAAAGCCTGTTTCCAACGTGGCCCCGGCTGGTTCCACCGCGAGTTCCAGCGTCGAACCCCTGCCGTTCTTCCAGGGCATTAGGCGGCCATCGGCGGGCTTCAGGTGGGTCCATTCCATCGCTCCATCCTACGTGGGGAGGCGGCGGGTTATCCTGATGGGATGCATCTGTCCTGGCCCCCGCCCGCGCGATTTGCGCTCATTCTCGCCCTGCTCTGGGTGGCGTACGTGCTGATCTGGACGCCAGGTCCCTTCTCGCTGAGGGCCCTCGGACTCTACCCGAAAAAGCTGGGATCGAGGGCTGTGGGATGGGCCGCGACCCGCACCCTGCCCGCTTCCTGGCGGAAACCCATCCTCGGCCGCTTTGCAGAACACTACGGCATCAACCTGGGCGAGGCGGAATGGGCTCTGGAGGAGTACCCCAGCCTCCAGGCGCTGTTCACCCGGCGCCTGAAACCAGGTCTCCGGCCCCAGGCAGCGGTGGCTCCCGGCTGCCTGAACAGCCCCGTGGACGGCCGCATCCTTGCCAGCGGCCGCATCGAAGCCGGCACCGCCATCCAGGCCAAGGGCCTGCCCTATCGCATCGCCGAACTGCTCAAGCACGATCCAGATGCAGCGCGTTTTGAAGGCGGACACTTCCTCACCCTCTACCTGTCGCCGAAGGACTACCACCGCATCCACGTGCCCCTGGAAGGCCGGGTCAGTGCGGTCAGCCGCGTCGAGGGCGAACTCTGGCCCGTGAACGACGCCAGCACGGGCCACATGCCTCGCCTCTATGAGCGCAACCGTCGCGCCACCTGGATTGCCCTGGGGACGGGCCCCTGTGAGGGCCTGGAAGTGGCCGCCGTACTGGTGGGCGCCACGCATGTGGGAGGCGTGGTGATCGATTGGCGCTGGCTGGCGGGGCGTGAGTTGCCGAAGAACGGCGGCTTCTCCGTAGGCATGCTTCCCTGCGCGCCCGGCGACGACCTCGGC
>JANXYT010000340.1 GCA_025355915.1 Holophagaceae bacterium | reverse complement strand
CCCATGCTGCAGGACGGCGCCACGGTCCTAAGGCAGGCGCGGCTGGATTGGACGCTGGGCCAGACGCCGCTGCAGCCCTCATCCATGCCCTCTTTTGAAGTGGGGTGGGGCGGCTCAGGCTCGGATGGCGCCTACACTCCGCTGACCAGCGGCGAAGGATTCGGCCACGGTACCCGCGGCTGGGGGCTTGGCCTGCAGGGTCGCTACGTCCGCGGCGGGTGGTCGTTCTCCGCGACAGCATTGGCTCTTGGGGATCATGGCCACACCTCGGGCCACCTCCAGCGGGCCGCCCTGGGCTACCAGACGGAATCGGGCTGGCGCGCGGCCCTGGAACAGGCGCCCTTCGCCTGGGGATCGGGCCTCAATGGCGGGGACTTGCTCGGCGACGCGGCGCGGCCCTTTCCTCGCCTGTCCCTGACGACCCCAGAGGCAGCCACCTTCCTTGGCCGATGGCGCGCAGAGGCCTTCGCCGGACGGCTGGAATGGAATCGGCCCATACCCGAATGGATCAATGATCGCGAGGCGCGCATCACAGCGCAGGCCGCGGGGTTCGACCTGCAAAGGCCCTTCCTCTGGGGCGGATTCCTGCGGGCCAGCTTCGGCGCCCTGGTGGAGGGCAGCCTCGGAGCCGTGACCATGCAGGGTGGTCGCGATGCCCAGGACCACTCGGCGCCCGATTCCGCGGCGCGCACCTTGTCCCTGGCGGAGGTGAAGATTCGGATGCCTTCGCTCGCCCGGTTCGTCCATGCCCGGGGAGCCTCGCTGGTCGTCAGTCGCAGCGCCGCGGCGGGAAGCCGGTCCCTGACCCTGGCGCCCGCCCGCGATCTCGGAGGCTTCCAACTGGTCTGGGACGGGTGGGATCTCGGGGTCGAATACACTGCGGCCGCCCCCCACCGCGCGCCAGCAACCTTTTCGCAGCCCACCTACCTCGCAGGATTTTCAACGCAGGGAGATCCCCTCGATTCCGCCTTCGGGCGCGATTCCATCACACGCACCGTGGACCTGGGTCTGCCCCTCTTCTTCGAAGGCCAGGGACACTTCAAGGCCATGCGCGCCACCGCTGCCCTGGATCATCCCTCTGGCCCCAGATCCTGGTTCCTCCAAGCCGACGCCCAGTGGCGCACGCCCACCGGCCGGGCCGGTGGATCCATGGCCTCGCGGCGGGATGAACTGGCCGGATCCACGATTCGCTGGGGGTGGGCCTTCACGATCTTCCAGGCTTTCCGTGTCTTCTGATGAGTTCCGGGCGCCTGCGCCGCCTGCGCTATTCTGGATGTCCCTCTTGAGGTCCACATGGCGTTGTCTCGCGATCAATTCGTCCGCCGCGCGGCGCAGGATCTGCGCGATGGACCGCGCAACTGAAATGACTGATTTCTGAGGTGCTCATGTTGATTCGTTCTCTCTCCGCAACCTCCCTTCTGCTGGCCTTCGCCTGCACTGCCCCGGGGGATGCCGTGCCCACCAAACCCGCCGAAGCCTTCAAGCCCACCTTGAGCCTGCGGCCCGTGGCCGTGAGTCTCGCCAAGGGGGCCACCCAGGCCTTCCAGGCAGAGATCAACTATCCCGAGGGCATGCGCTACATGCGGCAGCCGGTGGCCTGGCTGGTGCTGGAAGCCGATGGCGGCACTGTCGCCGGTGCGGGCCTGTACACGGCCCCCGCCACCGCCGGAACCTACCACGTGCAAGTGAAGCGAGAGGATTTCCCGGAGGTCACCGCCACGGCCACCGTCACGGTGAAGTGATGGATCTGTACGGCGCCCTGCGTCCGTTGATCTTCCGTCTCGACCCCGAAACCGCTCACAACCTGGCCTTTTGGCTGGGAGAACGCGTCTGCTCCTGGCCCCGCCTGCCGGAACCGGACCATCGGGCGGCCCTGCGCCGCACGGCCTTCGGCCTGGACTTTCCCACGCCGCTGGGCCTCGCCGCAGGCCTGGACAAGGGCGCCACCCTGCTGCCCCTCTGGAAGGCCTTGGGTTTTGGCCATGTGGAAATCGGCACGGTCACGCCGCGCCCTCAGCCCGGCAATCCCAAGCCGCGCCTGTTCCGCTTTCCCGAGGCTGGCCTGATCCTCAACCGCATGGGCTTCAACAGCGAGGGCGCCGAGGTGGTGGCGGCCCGTCTGCGACACCGCCCAGCGGGTCTGATTGTGGGGGGCAACCTGGGCAAGAACAAGGAAACACCGGAGGCCCAGGCCCTGGACGACTACCGCGCCGCCTTCCGCCTCATCGCGCCGCACGTGGATTACATCGCCCTCAATGTGAGCAGCCCCAACACGCCGGGCCTGCGCAACCTCCAGGCCCCCGAGGCCCTGAAGCCCCTGCTGGCGGGCATGCTGGACCTGCGGAAGGAGCTGGGCCTGGAACGCCAGCCCCTGCTGCTCAAGCTGGCGCCCGATCTTGCGTCGGAGGACCTCGACGCCATCGTGGAAGTGGCCGTGGCCTCGGGGATATCGGGCCTCATCGCCACCAACACGACGCTGGATCGTGGCGTGGTGGCGGAACCGTTGCGCGCCCTGGTGGAATCCAGGGGTGCGGGCGGCCTGAGTGGTGTACCGCTCAAGGCCAAGGCGCGGGAAGTCCGCCGCCGCCTCCTCGCCGCCCTTCGGGGCCGTCTGCCCCTGGTGGCTTGCGGGGGCTTGGGGTCCGCCGAGGACGTCCGAGGCGCGCTGGATGATGGCGCAGTCCTGGCCCAGGTTTACAGCGCGCTGATCTTCGAGGGACCCGCCCTGATCCACCGCATTCACTCGGGCCTGAAGTAGATTCAGCCCTGCGGCGCTACACTGGTGGGCCGAGGTATCGATGTTGTCACTGCAATCGAGGATTCGCGACCCCCGCCTGCGGCCCCTGGCGGACAAGGTGCTGCGCGGCGAGCGCCTGAGCTTCGACGACGGCCTGTTGCTGTACGAAACGTCGGACCTCACGGGCGTGGGCGCCATGGCCCACCACGTGCGGCTCCAGAAGCACGGCCGCGCTGCCTACTACGTGGTGAGCCGCCGCCTCTCCTATACCAACGTCTGCTACACCCACTGCCAGTTCTGCGCCTTCCAGGCCAAGCCCGGCGACCCCCGGGCCTACTCGCTCTCCGCCGAAGACATCATCCGGGAGCTGGAGAAGCCCGAGAATACCGGCGTTCGCGAGCTGCACATGACCTCCGGACACAACCCCAAGCTGAAGATTGAGTACTTCGAGGATCTGTTCGGCAAGATCAAGGCGCGCTTCCCCTCCATCCACCTCAAGGTCTTCACCATGATCGAGATGGACTACTACGCCCGCATCAGCGGCCTCAGCACCGACGCGTTCCTCGACCGCTGCATGGCGGCGGGCCTGGAAAGCTGCCCGGGCGGCGGTGCGGAGATTTTCGATGAGGAACTCCGCGAACAGATCTGCATCGGCAAGAAGGACGCCCAGGTCTGGCTGGATACGGCTGAGCTCTGTCATCGCAAGGGCCTGCCCACCAACTGCACCATGCTCTACGGCCACATTGAAGAAGCGAGGCACCGGGTGGACCACCTGCTGCGCCTGCGGGACCTGCAAGACCGCTCACGGTCGGCGGGCTACACGGGCTTCCTGGCCTACATTCCCCTGGCCTACCAGAACGAGGACAACGAGCTGAGCGCCACCCACGTGATCCACGAGACCACGGGAACGCAGGACCTGCGTGAGATCGCCGTGGCCCGGCTGTTGCTCGACAACATTCCGCACATCAAGGCCTACTGGGTGATGATCTCGCCAGGCCTGGCTCAGGCCGGCCTCAGCTATGGCGCCGACGATCTGGACGGCACGGTCATCGCCGAGGAAATCGCCCATTTGGCTGGCGCCAAAAGCCCCCAGGGACTCCAGCAGGGCGAGTTGGTGCGCCTCATCCAAGCAGCCGGGTTCGAGCCCCTGGAACGGGACAACCTCTACAACATCTACGCCAGCGTCTAATCGACTTTTCGCTTCTCATACACCTTCATGGGGTCCAAGGGAAAGGCGTAGGCGCTGGTCCAGAGCCGGTCGTGGATGCGGGCGGCTTGGGCGGCCAGGGGCGAGTCGCGGAAGATCAGCTCGAGGTTGCGCGATTCGGTGAAATAGCTTTCCTCCCAGTTGCTGGTGCCCAGGGCCAGCTGCGTCTCGTCCACCACGAGGTACTTGCTGTGGACGGTGCGGGAATAGGGGATGTGGCCCTCCTTCGCCTCAGGGATGGTGACGATTTTCACTTCCAGATTGGGAATCAGGGTCAGCGCCTTCAGGTGCGGCAGGGCCCGGCCCCCCAGCACCCAGTCGGACACCAGCAGCCGCACCTTCACGCCCCGCACGGCGGCAGCGCGGAGGGCATTGTCCAGCACCGGCCAGTAGTGGTCCGAACCCGAGATCGGCGAGTAGGTCAGCAGCTGCACCCGGACGTTCTGCTTCGCCTGGCCGATCAAGTCCACCAGGGCCTCGATGGACGGCCGAATGTCCTTGGGCGTGAGGAAGGGCGGGCTGGCCACCAGCTCCACCTGGGAACGGGCGGACCTGGGCGGCTGGGCGGGCAGGCTCGGCAGCTTCCGATCCTGCGCGAAGGTCCAGTCCAGATCAAACAGCCGGATCAGACCGGACACGATGACCGGTTCCGTCGTCCGCACACCCAGCTCATGGATGTGCTCCAG
>JANXYT010000089.1 GCA_025355915.1 Holophagaceae bacterium | reverse complement strand
AGGATCTTGGCGAGAAGGTCAAGATCGCTCGCCGTGTCATCCACGGCGAGAATCAGGGGGCCTTTGGCGTGTTCCATGAATGAATCCATCCTTCCGGCGATTCCCGAATCCTTCCATAAAACATCGACATGATTTTAATTGGGTCTTGAATGATTGGTTCACAAGAAGACGGCCAAAAGGGAGCGGATGGACCCGGATGATCCTCAGCCTTTCCCCGGCGCGGGCCCCAGGGTGGTGCCCTCGACGATCTTCACGGGAACGATGGTGTGCCGGATGGCGTCCCGCTCGATGGCGCCCAGGGCGAGGGTGACGGCCTCATGGGCGATGGCGGGGATGTCCTGGGCCACGGAGGCCAGGCCCGGGTAGAGGTCCACGAGCCCGTCGAAGCCCAGCATGGACACCTGGGCGGGCACCGACACGCCGAGGTCGGCCAGGGCCCCCAGGGCGCCCACGGCCATCTCGTCGGTGGCACAGAAGATTCCCGTGGGCCGGTGACCCTGCTGCCAGGCGTCGCGCATGAGGCGATAGCCGCCGAGCACCGACCTGCTTCCGCGCAGGATGACCGGGGCCAGCGACCCGCCCACGTGCTCGGCCAGGGCCGCGGTGAACCCCGCCGCGCGATCCACGGCCCACTGGTGCTCGTCGACCACGGTGAGGTGCAGCAGGTCGCGGTGGCCCAGGGCCAGGAGCCGGGCCGCCGCGAGACGACCGCCGCCCATGTCATCGGGCGCCACGCAGGAGACCCCCGGATGATGGCCAATGAGGGCGGCGGGTACCCCCCGGCGCCACAGGGTGGCCAGGCGCTGGTCGATGTCAGCGCAGTGGAACATCAGCACCGCGTCCATGCGCCTTCGCACCGGGGTGATGTCCACGGGCAGTTCCACGAACTGCGTGGCGTGCAACTGCATCTCGTGCAGCAGGGCCCGCCAGATGACATTGAAGTAGGGCGCCAGCCGGTTCTCGCCCGCGCCCACCCAGATGCCGAGGGTATGCCGGGTGCGGCGCGACAGCTCCCGGGCCACGGGATCGGGTTCGTAGCCGAGCTTCTTCATCACGGCCAGTACCGTGGCGCGGGTGTCGGCCGCGACGGTGGGTTTGCCGTTGATGACGCGGCTCACCGTGCCCGTGGAAACACCGGCCTGACGGGCAATCTCGCCGATGGTGATCTTCATGTGGGGGGCCGCTGATGGGGGGTGCGGGAAGGAGAAGGCGCCTCCCCATGAATACCGTTGGGTGTCCGGGGCGTCAATGCGCGGCCGGCGCAAGCAGGGCGAATCACGTGGTGCAGCTCGGCGCGTGGGCCGCGCCATAGAGGCTGAGGTCGTAATCGTGGACCAGGTAGATGGGCGTGGCACGGGTGAGTTGGTTCAGGTGGGCGCGGTAGTTCCGCTCGAACCGGGCCATGAACCGGCCGTTCTCCAGGAAGGCCCCGGGATTCTTGGCGGCGATGCCTCCCGCGAGGAAGAGGCCTCCCGTGGGCAGGAACACCGCGCAAAGCTCGGCGCAGACCCGCGCGTACAGATCCAGGAACAGCGCCATGGCTCGGCCACAGGCGGGATCCGAGGCGGCCTGGGCGGCGATGGCGGCGGGCTGGCCGGCGGCGGGAAGGGCCAGGATGGCCGTGGCACCGGTTGTCCACGGCACCCGCTGGGAGTCCAGGAGGAACCGGAAGATGACCCCGAGGCCATGGCCCGATACCGCCATTTCGGCGCCAGGAGGCCCAGGAAGGCCCACCTGAAGGTGCCGCCAAAGGGCGAGCGAGTCCTCGTCGAAGACCGGCAGGCCGATGTGCCCCCCCTCGCTGGGAAAGGCGCGGGCGCCTTGGGGCGTGCGGACGACGAAGCCCACCCCGAGGCCCGTCCCGGCCCCCACCACCAAAGACAGCCCCCCGGGGTCCACGGCGGGCAGGCTGCCATCGCCATGGGGTAGGCAGGTCACCTGGCCGGGATCCGTCAGATCGAGCTGGAGCACCCCGCAGGACAGGGCGATGAAGTCGTTGACCAGGTGCACCGGAATGCCGAGGTCCCGCTCCAGCGCGGCCCCGTCGATGTCCCAGGGTGCGTTGGTGAGGTGGATGCGGCGGTCGATGACCGGACCGGCGCCGGAAAGGCAGGCCCGCACTGGGCGGAGGGAGGGCTGGGACGCGAGGAACCGCTGAATGGGACCCAGCAGGGACCGCTCTGCCTGGGTATCGAACCGCGCCTTGCGGAGGAGGCGGAACCGGGCTCCCTCCGGCGCCAAGAGACCCAGGTTGAGGTTGGTGCCGCCCACATCGGCGGCCAGGATGAGACTGTTAACGCTTGCAATCACTGAAATACGCCTCAACAGGGCCCGAAGGGCAGCGGGATCAGGCCTTACCTCTCAAACAGAGTCCGGCTCAGCTGATGGTCCCCCGTTACAAGGGTGGGCGTCCACTGAATCCCGGCGGTCCCTAGCGCCAGATGGGGCGGATCAACCGCGGCCGGGGTCCTCAGAACCCTGGGGCCCGCTGGGTTTCGTGCGATTTGTCAAAAAGTTCCCAACATTCAGCATTACCGGCTTGACATACCTGTGGCCGGGATCGACCATACCTGCGACCTCGTTGTAACCGCTTACATTCATCACGTCACCAGTCCCCACACACCCGCATGCTCCAGCACCCGCACAGTAAGACCTCCTGCCCAAACCAAGTTGTGTAACCGGTTACAAGAGCCGTTTAGGACCCGAGTGCGATCCACTCTGCAGCCCGTTCAACCCATTGATGGCCCATCCCAGGCCGCTCCCCCCCGCCGACCAAGGAACCCAGACCATGCCTGTCCAGGCTTTAGACCCGCGCCCGACCGCCACTGAGTGGTGGCGTGGCGCGGTGATCTATCAGATCTACCCCAGGAGCTTCCAGGACACCAACGGGGACGGCGTGGGCGATCTGCCCGGCATCACGGCCCATCTGCCCTACGTGGCCGACCTGGGAGTGGATGCCATCTGGATCTCCCCGTTCTTTACCTCCCCCATGAAGGACTTTGGGTACGACGTCTCGAATTACCGCGATGTGGATCCAACCTTCGGGACCCTGGCGGATTTCGACCATCTGGTGGCGCAGGCGCACCGCCTGGGGCTCAAGGTGCTCATTGACCAGGTGCTCTCCCACTCCTCGAACCAGCACGCCTGGTTCAAGGCAAGCCGGCTGAGCCGCACCAACGACAAGGCGGATTGGTATGTCTGGGCCGGGGCGCGGCCGGACGGCACACCGCCCAACAACTGGCAGTCGGTCTTCGGTGGATCGGCCTGGGCCTGGGAGCCGCGGCGGCGGCAGTATTTCCTCCACAACTTCCTCGAATCCCAGCCGGACCTGAACTTCCACCACGAGCCCGTACAGGACCAGATGCTCGAGGAGGTCCGGTTCTGGATGGAGCGTGGGGTGGACGGGTTCCGCTTCGACGCCTGCAACTTCCATTTCCACGATCAGAAGCTGCGGAACAACCCACCGGCCCGATCGAAAAAAATCGAATGGTCCACGGTCCAGGAAGGCAATCCCTACGGCTGCCAGATCCACCGCTACGACAAAAGCCGCCCGGAGAACCTGGGCTTCCTCAAGCGCCTGCGGACCCTCATGAATGAGTACGGCGCCGTGAGTGTGGGCGAGGTCGGCGACGAGGGCTCCCTGGCGACCATGGCGGAGTACACGGCCGATGGCGACAAGCTGAACATGGCCTACGGCTTCAGCCTTTTCACCGAAGAGTTCAGCGCCGGGCGGATCCGGTCCGTGGTGCAGGAGTTCGAGAAGCACCTCCGCCGCGGTGGCGGCTGGGGCTGCTGGTCCCTATCCAACCACGACTGCGTGCGGGTGGTCACCCGCTGGGGCAAGGGCGTGGACGATCCCGCGCTCGCCAAACTGCTGGTGGCCATGCTGGGCTCGCTGCGTGGCAGCTTCTGCATCTACCAGGGCGAGGAACTGGGCCTGCCCCAGGCCGAGGTGCCCTTCGACCGGCTCATCGACCCCTATGGCATCGCCTTCTGGCCCGATTTCAAGGGCCGCGATGGCTGCCGGACGCCCATGCCCTGGACCGCCGAACGGCCCCGCGGCGGCTTTTCGCAGGTGGAGCCCTGGCTGCCCATGTCCCCCGGGCACCTGGACCGGTCCGTGGCCACCCAGACCGCGGACCCGGATTCGGTGCTGCACTTCTACCAGCGATTCCTCGCCTGGCGGAAGCGGTCGGAAGCGCTGTGCCGCGGCACGATCCACTTCGACAAGACCCCCGAGCCGATCCTGGCCCTGCGCCGGGAGACGGGATCGGACCGGATCCTGGCGGTCTTCAACCTGAGCCCAGAACCGGTCTGTCATACCCTTCCATGCCCAGTACAGCCCCTCGAGGGGCATGGCCTGGACGCCGGTCGCCAGGACGGCCGGGATCTTTACCTTCCCCCCTGGGGAGGGTTCTTCGGCCGCATGGTCTGACCCCATGTGCCGGACCCTCTCTTTCCCCCGCCACTCACCCTGCCGCATCGCGGCATCTTTCCCTGGAGGCAAGACAATGAAGCGTCTCTCCCTACTCAAGGCCGCGCTGCCCCTGGCGCTGGTCTGCGGACCACTCCTCGCCCAGGATGTGGTCGAATTCCATGGCTACATGCGTTCCGGCGTCGGCCGCTCCTCGAACGGGGGCGAGCAGGGGAGCTTCTACCTTCCCGGCGCCATCAACAACCCCTCGGGCGGCCCGGGCTATCGTCTCGGCAATGAACAAGACAACTACTTCGAATTGGCCGTGGACGTGAGGGCCTACGAGAAGGGGGACACGAACTTCAAGCTCCATTTCCGCCCCACCTTCCGCCAGTGGAATGATGCGAGGGATGCCAGTGTGGATGCCGGCGGCAACGTCGATTTCTCCCATTCGGCCACCCAGAACCAGATGGTCTACCTCCGCGAAGCGTGGGGCGAGGCCAACGGGGTCCTGGGCACTTCGGAGCTCTTGAAGGACGCCAGCCTTTGGATGGGCCGCCGTTTCTACCAGCGCCACGATATTCACATGCTGGACTTCTACTACTGGAACAACAGCGGCGATGGCGTGGGACTTGAGAACGTCAACGTGGGCCTCGGGAAACTCAGCTACGCCTACATCCAGGCCGACCGCAACAACGTCAACGGTGGCTGGGATGGCGGCGTCACTGGATGGGCCCACTTCCCAGGCACGGTCCAGACGGATGTCTTCAACTACAACGGCAAGGTGGTCGTCGCTTCCCATGACCTGCGCTGGTCAGGCCTTTCCGCCTGGCAAGGCTCCTCATTCACCCTTGGTTTCCAGTACAACGAACCCAGTGTCCGGAAGGGTTCGGTATCCCCTTCCAACAACAACGTCGGCCGCCGGTACCACGCCGAGTACCAGCAGTCCGGCATTCTCGGGGGCGACAACAAGCTCTACTTCACCAAGGGCGACGGCTCCACCTTCTGGAACTGGTACAACCCCGAAGTGAACACCAAGAACAATTGGTGGATGGTGATGGATAACCTCTTCGTCCAACCCACGAAGCAGTTCGGCATGGGTGCTGTCGCCCTTCACCGAGTCCAGAATGAGGATTCCACGCAGCCTGGACACCGGGACATGGTCTGGGACTCCATCGGGGTTCGTCCCACGTGGTTCTTCACCAAGCACATCAGCGTGGCCGCTGAAATCGGCTATGACCGCTTCAAGGTCAGTGGCGATGGTTCTGCCGCCGACGGTCAGACCCGCAGCATGCTCAAGAAGACCCTGGCCCTGCAGTTCAGCCCCCAGGCAAGCTGGTGGTCTCGTCCCGTCCTTCGCCTGTTTGTCACCAAGGCTAATTGGAACAAGTACGCCACGGCCTGGGGCACACCCAGCGGCCTCGGCGTCTTCAACGGGTCCCAGGCGGGCACCACCTTCGGCGCTCAGATCGAAGCTTGGTGGTAATCCCGCAGTGATCCAACGGCCCGTCCCCATCGGACGGGCCGTTTCCTGGATGACGCTTCAAAAGGAAATGATGTGAAGATCCGCCGCGCTCTGACCGCCGTCACCTTGCTTCTGGCAGGGATCGCGTGTCATGGCCCCAACGCAGACAGCACCAGCCGCTACCCGGTGGACACCACCACCATCGGGCCGGGCCAGCAGCTGGAAAACGCGCCTGGGTGGTACGGCGACGCGGTGATCTATCACATCTGGGTGAAGGCCTTCGCCGATGGCGTCTATCAGGACGGTATCGGCGACCTTCCCGGACTCCAGGGCAAGCTGGACTACCTGCAGTCCCTGGGGGTGACCACCCTTTGGCTGTCGCCGATCTTCGAGTGCGACTACAAGGGTCCGAACATGCACGGCTATGACACCACGGACTACTACGCCATCAACGACCGGTTTGGAACCCGGGCCGACCTGAAGGCCTTGATCGACGCGCTGCACGCCCGCGGCATGCGGATCCTGTTCGACTTCGTGCCCAACCACACCTCCTCGAAGCACCCCTGGTTCACGAACGCCGCCACCCGGGACAGCTGGTACCTCTGGAGCCCCGGCCAACCCGCCGGGTGGGGTCTGCCTTGGGGCGGGGGCACGCCGCAGGATGTCTGGAAAGCCGGCGCCTCCGGCTACTTCTACACTTCCTTCGGCGTGGATTCTCTCGCCGACCTGAACTTCTACAACCCAGCCGTGCAGGCGGAGATGCACAAGGTCCAGGCTTACTGGCTGGATCGCGGCTTCGACGGCATGCGGGTGGATGCCGTGCGCTACCTCTGCGAATCGGGCCCGGGCCTGCAGGCCGACCAGCCCGATACCCACGCGCGGCTGCGGATCTTCCGGAGCCTGCTGGACGAGTACACCACCGGCGACCTGCATCCCCATCCCGGGGGCGATCCCGCGAAGCACAGCAGCAAGATCATGCTCGCCGAGGCCTGGACCAACGATGCCGCGGGTGTTTCGCCCTACTACGGCAACGGCGCCAACGAGTTTCACATGTGCCTGGATTTCAGCGCGCCCTGGGCCATTGCCAACACGATCGCCAGGGGTGACGCCACCCAGGTAACGTCGCTCTGGGAGTTCGAGCAGCGCACCTATCCCGTCGGGTACCAGTCGGCGGTGTTCGACTCGAACCACGACAACCTGATCTCACGGCCCGCCACCCAGTACGGAGGCGGCAAGGCGAAGATCATCCTGGCCGAGGCCCTCACCCTGCTCGCCCCAGGCACGCCCATCCTCTATTACGGGAATGAGGTCGGTATGACCGGCCAGTCGGGCACCGATCTCAACCTGCGCCAGCCCATGGACTGGACCGCCGTCACGGCCCAGGCCGGCCAGCCGGACTCCATCCTCAGCTGGTGCAAGTACCTCATCCAGGCCCGCAAGGCCTATCCCGCGCTGCGGGGGAGTTACGCCACGCTCACCACGGACGTGGGCGCGGCCCAAGCCATCGCCTACCTCCGGGCGGCCGGGTCCGAGCGCGTGCTGGTGGTGGCGAACCTCGGTGCCGTCCCGCAGACCGTCGTCGTCTCCGGGTTAACGGCCCATGGCGTGCCCTCGGGTGGACCCGTGCAGGCCATCCTGGGCGACCTCAAGGGCGTGAACACCCTCACGGGTGATGCCTACGCCGTCACCGCCCTTCCCCCTTTTGGCCTTCGAGTGCTGTACCTGGCGGGTTCGGGCTTCCAGGGCAGCCTCCACGGTGACCTCCCCTGACCTTGCACTGACTGCTCTGCGGCCTATCCATCAGGCTCCATCCTCCCTGCCTTTCCCTGGACCCCCCATGGCCAACCTCCAATTCAAAGCCCTGCGCAAATCCTTCGGTGACACGGAGATCCTCCACGGCATCGACCTCGAGATCGTGGACGGCGAATTCATCGTGTTCGTGGGGCCCTCGGGCTGCGGAAAATCCACCCTGCTGCGCTGCATCGCCGGCCTGGAGGAAATCACCAGCGGG
>JANXYT010000303.1 GCA_025355915.1 Holophagaceae bacterium | reverse complement strand
GGAGGGCCAGGTGCGCGTGTTTGCCATTGTGCTCAATGGCCCGTGTCGCGAGGAGGACGTGTGGGATCAGGTCTCCCGCTGGGCAAATTAAGATTGGCTTTTCCGTCTCATTGTTGATCTCCGGGTTCTGGGTGACGATGAGAGTCCCTAGGAGATACCCACCATGTCCCGCATTGCCATCGTGGACGACAGCCGTTTGATCCGAGCCTTCGTTGCCGGGGTCTTGCGTGCCCAGGGCCACGAGACCGTGGAAGTGGAACCCACATCCCTGTTCGAGGTGCTGAAGGTGCTCCGGGAGACGCCGGTGGCTTTGCTCGTGGTGGATTTCATCATGCCGGAGTGCCCCGGAGAGAGCCTCGTGCGCGCCTGCCGGGAAGACGTGGCCCTGCGTGACCTGCCGATCCTGGTCGTCTCCGCCCATCGGGACGAGCTCAGTCTGATGCGCATGAAACAGATGGGCATTTCGGGGTTTCTGTTCAAGCCGGTGGATGCGTCTGCTCTGGCGGCCAAGGTGGCCGAGGCCCTTGCGGGCTGAGCCCGACACCGGAAGGTTGGTCCCATGAGATCCACGGAAGGGCCGGACGCCCGGGGACTCGCCGCCCTGATCCTGGGGGCCTCCCTGCTGGGGTTCGCCGCCATGCTGGTGCGCTGGGCCGCTCCGGCCGGGCCTCTGGCCGTGGGTTTCTACCGGATGGCCTTTGCGCTGCCCTTCGTGGCTTGGCTGGCCCGAGGCAAGGCCCGCCCGGCGACCGGCCCCGCGCGGCTATGGGCGGGGATCGCGGGGGTCTGCTTCGTCCTGGATCTGTGGATGTGGCATACAGCGCTTCGCCACACCAGTGCTGCCAATGCGACCCTGCTGGTCACCCTGGCGCCCATCTGGGTGGCTGTGGTGTCGGTCCTCTGGCTGGGTGCACACTTGCGGCGCCGGTTCTGGGCCGGTGTGCTGCTGGCCCTGGCCGGGGCCCTGGTGCTGGGCCTGGCGAAAGGGGCTCGCCTGGGTACCGGGCTGGGTGAACTGCTGGGAGCCCTGGCCTCCCTGGCCTACGGGGCCTTCACGCTGGCCCTGGGCCGGGCCCGGCGGGACCTCAGCGCCCCCGAGGCCCTGTTCTGGGTGGTGCTCTGCTGTGGGGTGCTCTTCGGCGCCCTGGGCTGGATGCGGGGTGAGGCCTTCACGGGCTACCCGGCCCGGGCCTGGTGGGCGCTGCTTGGTCTGGGACTGGTGGTCCAGGTCGTGGCCTGGTGGCTCATCACCTGGGGCATGGGTCACGTGCCCACCAACATGGGCGCCATGGGCCTGATGACCCAGCCCGTGGCCACGGTGATCCTGGGTTGGCTCCTGCTGTCGGAATCCCTGCGCCCCATGCAAGGGGTGGGTACCCTGCTCGTGCTTGCAGGCATTGCCCTTTGCGCCTTCACTCCGTCCCAGCAGGAGGCCCGCTGAGCGGCGTCCGCTACCGAGAACCCGCCTTCTCACGTTTTCAGTCTGGACAGCCTTGGCTCTCATGGATAAGATCTCAAGGTTGTCGGAAAGGGGGTTGCGATGAAGATGAAATCTGTACTCGCTGAACCTCCGTCGTGCATCGCCCACCTGGACCGAAGCCCTCTCGGCTGATTCTACGGGTCAGAATAAGGAAGGGCCGGTCTGGTTGGGCGGTCTGTGCTCAGTCCCTGTCCGTCTCATGAGACGGGCCATGTCCCCCTTGTCCTGCGACCCGGTGATGCCATGACCCTCCGAACCTTCCGTCTGTTCATCCATGACCTTCCGGCGATCAGCCTGACCCTGCTCTTCGGCTTCGCCCATCCGGCCTGGGGGCAAGACCCCGAGAGCTGGAGTTTCCACGGCCAGGCCACCACGGTCACCCAGGGCCACGGAGCCTTTTCGTCACCCTATGCCGGCGACAACAGCCTTGAGTCCCGCAAGGAGACTCGCAATTCCTTTACCGCCACCCTGTTCCTTGGCCGCCGCCTCTGGGAGGGGGCCGAGCTGTACGTGAATCCGGAACTGATCGCAGGCCAGGGCGTCAGCCAGGTCCTTGGCCTCGCGGGGGCCCCGAATGGTGAGATTTTCCGGGTGGACAGCCCCGAGCTGAAGATCGCCCTCTCCCGCGTATTCCTCCGCCAGGGTTGGGATCTCAGCGAAGGCACCGAACCCGTCGCCGCCGACCAAAACCAACTGGCCGGATCCAGGACCCGCCGCCGATTTGTGATGACCGCGGGCAAGCTCGCCCTCGGTGACATCTTCGATGCCAATGTCTACACCCACGATCCCCGCACCCAATTCCTGAACTGGGCCCTCATGGACACTTCCGCCTGGGATTATCCGGCGGATACGCGTGGCTACAGCTGGGGACTGGCCCTCGAACTGTATTGGGACGACTGGGCGCTCCGTGCCGGCAGTTTCATGGTGCCCACCAGGGCGAACGGCATGTCCTTCGATTCCCAGGTGAGCCGCGCCCATGGTGATGTCATCGAGGTCGAGCATGACCATGAGATCGGTGGCAGGGCGGGGCATGTCCGGGTCCTTGGGTACGCCAACCACGCGCAAATGGGGCGCTACCGGCAGGCGCTTGAAACCAGTCCTGGGCCCCCGGATGTAACCCAATCGGATCAGCCGGGCCGGGTGAAGTACGGCTGGGGCCTCAGCGCCGACCAGGCCGTGACCGAGGACCTGGGCGTCTTCGTCCGGGCCGGGTGGAATGACGGCCGCACCGAAACCTGGGCCTTCACTGAGGTGGACCGCACCCTGGCCGCGGGTCTTTCCCTCGCCGGGTCCCGCTGGTCCCGGGCCCAGGATCGGCTCGGGGTCGCCTTGGCCATCAATGGTCTGGCCCCGGACCACCGGGATTACCTGGCCGCGGGCGGCCTGGGCTTCATGCTTGGGGACGGGCGGTTGAACGCCGGGCAGGAATGGCTCGTCGAGACCTACTACGCCCTGTCGCTGGGACGGTTCCTTACGGCCACCCTCGATGCCCAGCGGATATGGAACCCCGGGTACAACCGCGACCGCGGGCCGGTGGACCTTTACTCCCTCCGGCTCCACGCGCAGTTCTGAGACTCGGTTTGAACTACCTGTACCGCATTGATCTACCCTCCATGTCCCGGGCATCCTGGGGATGGACCTTGAGGAAGGAGGCAGCGATGGGCAAGCGAAGCGCCCCCGATGACCCTTCATCGCGGCCTGGAATGGGCCGCTGATTTCCATTCCGGAGCCTGGCTCCGGGCGTCTACACCCTCCGAGAATCCAGACCGAGGTGCTTGTGTACTTGGTTAACAAAGCCATTCATCAGATGGAACGCTTCCGGCGTCAGCTGATGATCTTCTTCGC
>JANXYT010000300.1 GCA_025355915.1 Holophagaceae bacterium | reverse complement strand
GCCTTGAGATCCGCCAGGATCTTTTCCTTGCCGCCCTGGGCGTCCAGGGCCTTTTGAAGCGCGGGACTGATGGCCGCATCGGCGCCCAGGTTCTCGAAGTAGAGCTCATGAAGGAAGGTTCCGTTGAAGGCCACCGCCTCCCGGCGCTTCAATTCGCTGTACTCGTTGAAGGAGTAGTTGGGCTTGGCATTGCTCGTCACCGCCAGCTTTTCTTCGATCTCGTTGAGCTTGGCCAGGTAGCCCTTGTAGAGGGTGAAGTGCAATTCCAGCTGGCTATCGCTGAACCCCTTCACGGCTCCGCCCTTCAGGTGATCGTAGGTCTTGGCTTCGTACGCCATGAAAGCTCCCCGGTTATGCCGCTGATGGACCCAAAGCCCTGCTCACACCTATCGATTCCCAGGATTCGAAGCAAAATTTGATCCGAATTATAAATATATTATTAACAATATTTAAATAACAGATTCCTTCCCGGTCGAATAAGAAATTCCATCAAGATGAGTTAGTGATCCCTTCAGTTTGAAGGTCCAGGGGTCAAGCGCTCAGCGGTGGAAATTCAGGGTCGCAACCCCACCGCACGGCTCGACAGCGACCCGCCGAGGCCCGGCCGTGGGTCTCGTCCCTGCCGCCAGATCCACCCCTCGGTAGGGCTAGGTCGTCACGC
The DNA here is from genome assembly GCA_025355915.1 of Holophagaceae bacterium. Taxonomy (GTDB): domain Bacteria; phylum Acidobacteriota; class Holophagae; order Holophagales; family Holophagaceae; genus Geothrix. The sequence continues at coordinate 5,974 of JANXYT010000300.1, read as the reverse complement.
CCCCGGTCGTCGACCTCAACTGCACCAGCGCCACCGCCGCCAGGATGATGGTCATGCCGAGAATCTCGCGGAGGCCGAAGGCCTCATGCAGGAGCAAGCTGCCCAGCAGCACCGCCACCAGGGGGTTCAGGTACGCATAGGTGCCCATCTTGGCGGGGGGCCAGGCCTTGGCCAGGTAGATGTAGGCGGAGAACGCCAGCACCGATCCGAACAGGGCCAGGTAGGCCACGGCGCCGAGCGCCTTGTGCGTGATGGGGCCCCGCAGGAACCCGCCCGTGAGGGGCGCCACGGCGAGCCCGATGACCGCCGCCGTGAGCATCTGGATGCCCACATTGGTGAGCAGCCCACCGCCGTGGACGAAGCGCTTGCCGTGGAGGGTGCCCCAGGACCAGATGAGCGGCGCGGCCACCATGGCCGCCAGCCCGCCCCCGTGGATCCGCACGCCACCGCTGGGCCACACCAGCACGGCCACGCCCCCGATGCCGAGGACGATGCCCGCCCAGCCCTTGGGCCCGAGGGGATCCTTTGCCATGGAGAACACCGCCAGCCACAGGGGCACCAGGGCCGCCAGGACTGCCGCCAGACCCGAGGCGAGGTGCAGCTCGGCCCAGGACACCAGGGCGTTGGAACCCCCCAGCAGCAGGGCCCCCACGATCATGAGATGACCCGTTTCCTTGGCGGAGGGCCAGGCCTCGCGGCGTAGCCGCCCCAGCCCAAGCGCGATCAGGGAGGCCACGGAGAACCGCGCCGCCACCATGCCATAGGGCGTGAAGGATTCCAGGCCCAGGGCGATGGCGAAGTAGGTGGAGCCCCACACCACCGCCACCGTGAGGTAGGCGAGCCAGGCAAGCATCAGCGCCCGCCCATACCGTACTCGCGCTCCACGCGGCAGACCCGCAGGTGGAAGGCGGCATACCACTGATCCCAGCCCAGACGCTGGGCCACCGCGTGTTCGGCATTCGCCTTCCAAGCCGAAATGGAGGCCTCGTCCCGCCAGTAGGACCCGGTGAGGCCAAAGCCCTCCCCATCCCGCGCGCTTTCCACCCCCAGGAAGCCCGGCTGCACCTGGGCCAGCTCGACCATGCGCTCCGCCATGGCGCCGTACCCCTGGTCGCTCTCGGTCCGCTGGCTGGTGAAAATCACAGCCAGGTAGGGCGGCTCGGGGGTGGCCGCGATCACTTCTTGACCTTCTTCACCGTGGCCTCGATGGGGAAGGGGCTGGGACCCGCCTTCTCCCAGTGGGTTTCCAGCACCATGGTGGTGCGCGTGGTCACCATGAGCCCCAGCACCCGGATGCGGCGCAGCCGCTCGGCGATGCCCGCCGGGGTATCCGCCACCACCTTCAGCAGCAGGGCGTCCTCCCCGGCGATGGTGTGGGCCTCCAGGATGTCCGGCTCGTCTTCCAGCGCCTTGATGAACCGCTGCTCGATGGCCTCGTTGTTGTCCTTGTAGCGCACCGCCACAAAGGCCACCGTGGACTTGTTCACGGAGGCCGGGGAAACCCTGGCCGCGTACCCATTCAGCACGCCGTCGGCCTCCAGGCGCTTCACCCGGTCGATGACCGTGGGTCGGCTCACGCCCAGGCGCTCCGCCAGCTCCGCGTGGCTCATGCGGCCATCCTTCAGGAGCAGGGCCACCAGACGGCGGTTCAGATCGTCTTCCATCAGCAGCTTCACCATGGGTGCTCCAGACAAAAGTGGACTTGGCCTCTGTTGGACATTATGACAGTAGAACCAAGCATTCGCATGACAACCCGTCAACGGCACTCGGGGCGCTAAACTGGATGTGAGGTGCCCATGGATTTCACCCGACCCTTCACCGACCAGAGCTTCTTCCTCATCGCAGGGCCCTGCGTCATCGAAAGCCGGGAGCACTCGCACCTGATGGCTTCGAGCCTGCGGGATCTGGCGGAGGCGCGGGGCATCCCGTTCATCTACAAATCCAGCTTCGACAAGGCCAACCGCACCAGCGGCGGCAGCCACCGCGGGCCGGGCATGGAAGACGGGCTCGACATCCTCGCTGAGATGCGCAGCCGCTATGGCGTGCCCGTGCTGACGGATGTCCACGAAAGCGCTCAATGCGCGCCCGCCGCCCAGGCCGTGGACGTGCTCCAGATCCCCGCCTTCCTCTGCCGGCAGACGGACCTGCTCGTCGCGGCCGCCGCCACGGGCCGCACCGTGAACCTGAAGAAGGGCCAGTTCCTGGCGCCCTGGGACCTCCAGCACGGCGTGGAGAAGCTGAAATCGGTGCCGGGCCATGGCTCCGTCTGGGTGACCGAGCGCGGCTCCACCTTCGGCTACGGCAACCTGGTGGTGGACTTCCAGAGCTTCCCCCACCTGCGAAAGACCGGTTGCCCGGTCATCTTCGACGCGACGCACAGCGTGCAGAAACCTGGCGCCCTGGGGAACACCACCGGTGGCGCCCGGGAGATGATCCCCACCCTGGCGCGGGCCGCTTCCACCGTGGTGGACGGCTTCTTCTTCGAGGTGCACGACTGCCCGGAGAAAGCCTTCAGCGATGGTCCCAATGCGATGCGGCTGGATCAGTTCGGAGATCTGCTGGACCAGCTGCTGGTGCTCTGGCGTGCCGGGCGCGCCGCCGCCCTGCAGGATGCCGCCGGGAAGTGAGGGAGGAGCGATGCCCGAGGTGCTGAAGGCTGGCCGCGGTCTGGAGTTGCGCCCCCTGAACCTGCGCGATGCCGGGGCCCTCTTCGCCCTGGTGGAAGGGAACCGGGAGCGCCTGCGGCGCTGGCTGCCCTGGCCCGATGCCAATCTCTGCGTTCTGGATTCCCGGGCCTACATCCTGCGCATGCGCACCCTGTGGCGGGCCGGACTCGGCCAGTCCTTCGGCCTCTGGTGGAAGGACCGCCTCGTGGGCGTGGCGGGCTTCAACTGGATCGACGGCGCCAATCGCAGCGCCGCCATCGGCTACTGGCTGGCCCAGGATGCCGAGGGCCACGGCCTCATGACCACCGCCGTATCCGCCCTGCTCCGCCATGGCTTCCGCACCCTGAAGCTCAACCGCATCGAAATCCGCGCCGGTGTCCGCAACCGCCGCAGCCGCGCCATTCCCAAGCGCCTGGGTTTCCGTCACGAAGGCACCCTGCGGCAGGCGGAGCTCCTGGCGAACCGCTACGTGGATCATGCGGTGTACGGGTTGCTGGCGGAGGAGTGGCGAATCAGGCAAGCTTGAATTGGGCCGTCTGATTTCGCAGTTCACTGGCGATCCGGGCCAGTTCCTCGATGGTACGGGACACCTCGTGGATGGTGGACGAGAGTTCTGTCGAGGCGCCCGCGGTCTGCTCGGAGATTTGAGTCGTGGTGCCTATAGCGGAGACCATTTCCTGGCTGGCCTTGGATTGCTCTTCCATCGCCAGGGAGATGCCTCGGATGCGACCCGAATTGTCCCGGGTGGCATCTTCGATGGAGGTGAGGCTGCGTCCCACCCTGCCTACGGAGTCCACCCCCATATCGACCCGATCGCTGCTCTCGGCGATCAGCCCCGAGATCTCCTTGGCCGCGGTCGCACTGCGCTCCGCCAGCTTTCGGACCTCTTCCGCCACCACCGCAAAGCCTTTGCCTTGCGCGCCGGCCTTGGCAGCCTCGATGGCGGCATTGAGGGACAGCAGGTTGGTCTGGCGGGCGATATCGGCAATGACGCCCGTGACGCGGTTGACCTTGCCGGCGGATTCCTTGATGGCATCCATGGCATGGTTGCTTTCTTCCGCAGCGGCACTGCCCTGGGCCGTCATCTCCAAGGATCCGTTCGCGACCTTCTCGGCTTCGCCCGAGGCGGATCTCACCTGAAGGATGGAGGTTGACATCTGCTCCAGGGCTGCCGAGGACTGGATCATGGCTTCCCGCTGCCGTTCCGCGTTCTTGCTCAGTTCCACCGTCGTCTGGTTGATTTGTTCCGCCGTCGAGCTCAGTTCCTGAGTGGCTGAGGCGACGTGGCTCGAGGTCTCGGCCACACGGGAAATGATGCCCCGAAGCTTCTCGACAAACGTGTTCACGCCATCGCAGATGTCCCCGAGCTCATCTTTCCCCTGGTAATCGAGCCGGTGGGTCAGATTTCCCTGACCCTGCCCCATATCCGTTACCAAGGCTGCGATATCCATCAGCGGCTTGCGGATGGACCGGATGAGGGCTCCCGCCAGGACGGCAAGACCCGTAAAGGTGAGGAGGAGAATGGTGGATAAGACGAGCTGGCTCCGCCGGTTCGCTTCCTCCGTTTCCTTCATGGTCAGGGCAATCTCCTGATCCTGCTTGGTGGCATAGGCCGTGATGGCCGCCTCGGCCTTGTGGGTGGCTTCCTTGAATTCGCCGATGGCCCGGTTCGCCTCGGCGGGGGTGTGGATGGATCCCGAGTGGATCCGCCCAACCACCTCAGTAAATCCCCTGGCATAGGCATCGAGCTGGCCGCTGATGGAAGCCAGACCTTCCAGGCTCTCGGGTTTGGTCTCCAGTTCGGCGAGTTGTACCATGCGCTGTTGCGCATGATCCAGGGCCTCGCCCCAGCTCTTCTGGTACTTGGCCATGGCCGTGGTGTCGCCCAGGTTCAGAAACAAATCCTTCTCATAGCGGCGCATCATGTTGAGGTTGGCCCGCATGCGCTGGGCATGCTCCACGAGCTTCGTATCCACATGGATCACATGGCGGCTGGAGTTGGCGATCGCCGCATTCGTGTAAAAACCCACGCCCCCCACGAAGGCCACGGCCAGGGCACACAGGCCGAAGCTCCATATCAATTTCCGGCTGATTCTCATGATCGACCACCAGGGACCACAGGGTAAAAATTAGCGTTAAGGGCGTAATCGGTTCTTTGTCCTGTCCGTGTGAATTTCTGTCCGTGCCCCCGGCTATCTGGCCTAAACCTTCCTGGCCCCAAGCGGTAAATTTCCCATGCGCCGAGCCCTGTCCCTCTTCCTGCCCGTCCTGCCCCTGGCGGCCCAGTCCGCCCTGGTGTCGGTGATCCGCCAGCCGCGGGCGACGGCGGCCGAATTCACGGTGCCCATCACCGAACTCCAGGTGAAGGATCACGGCGACCTGGCCCACCTCCACCTGGGCGTCGGTTTGGGTCTGCGCCACTGGGACGATGGCGACAACGCCCTGCGCTTCATCGCGGACGCCAACGCCGTCGCCCATGAAATCTTCGTGGGGTTCGGCGCCATCGTGGAGGTGCCGCCGGGCGAGGGCGCCTTCCTGGGCCCGCGCCTGCGGGTGGGCTGGGCCTTCCACCCCAGCTGGGCCCTCAGCCTGGAGGGTGAACATCTGGAACGCCCCTTTGCTCCGGGCCTGACCGTCCGTCGCCGCAGCAGCCTCGGCCTGGTCCTCACCGCCCGCTTCTGACAGCTGACAGCCAAATCTACTCCAGACCCGCCGCGTAGGTGAGGTTCAGCAGGGCCATGGCCCGGGTCACCATTCGCGCCGCGAATAGGACGGAATGGCCTCGCAGAGGCCTGGGCCGCCCGAAGGGCAAGGGCCCGGGCCCTGCCCTACTCCAGCCCAGCCGCATAAGTGAGGTTGAGCAGGGCCATGGCCCGAGTCACCTTGCCGACGCTGTTCTTGGTGGTGTCGGTGTAGGGGATGCCGCGCTGATCGAGCGCCTCGTAATCGAAGTTGCCGTCGCCGCTCAAGTCGAAGCAGAGCGCGCCGTCCTTGATCCAGTCGGTGCGGATGCGGTAGCCCGACGCGGGCACGGCGCTCACGATGACGTCAGCCATGCGGATGAACCCTTCGAGGTGGTCCTTGTTGGTGTTTGCGTGGCACAGGATGGGCGTGGCCTTGAGGTTGGCCACCATGGCCGTGAGGGGCCGGCCGATGCGCAAGCTATCGTTGATCACCAGCACGGTCTTGCCCACCAGCCAGCCCTCGCCAAAGCCCCGCTTCAGGGTTTTCACGACGGCCCGCGCGGTGCAGGGCGTCATGCAGCGATGCTGGGTGCCGTCGTCCATGCGCTTCCGGTACTTGTTCAG
>JANXYT010000241.1 GCA_025355915.1 Holophagaceae bacterium | reverse complement strand
CGCGGCCCGTGTTGAAGGCCTCGAGGTTCTTCTCGGTGACGCGGGCGCCCTTGGCTTCAAAGCGCTGCGTGATCACGTCGCACCAGACCTGCTCGGAGACGGGCAGAAACCTGGAAGCCATGCCCAGCAGGGCCATGCCTCCAGCCTGGCGGTGGTTGAGCTTGCGGGCCAGATCCTCCGTATCCACGAGGTGGCAGCCGCGCACGGCCCTCAGGGCGGCGTAGACGTCCTCCAGGGGCGGGTAGCCTTCCATGTTGACCTGGGGCTCCTCGGAGACCACCAGATGGCCGTTCATGCGCAGCATGGCCACGTAGCGCAGGGCTTCCAGGGGTTCGAGGGCGATGAGCAGATCCGCACAGCCCTCATCGATGATGGGCGAGCTGAGGGGGACTTCCGCGAAGCAGACCTGGGCGTGGACGCTGCCCCCCCGCTGGCTCATGCCGTGGATCTCGGACTGCAGCGCGTGGAGCCCGCTGCGGCGCAGGGCTTCGAGCACGATCTGGGAGAGGGAAAGCACCCCTTGGCCGCCGACGCCACACAAGACGATGCCGTGGATGCGGGGTGCGCTCATGGGCGGGCCTCCGTGGCGAAGCAGTCGGAACCGGCGCCACAGGCCGATTCCAGGCGGGCCTTTTCGTCGCGATCGTGATCTTTCAGGAGACCCCGGCGAAGGGATTGGATGCATTCCCGCCGGAACACCACCACCGACGGGCCGGGGTGCTGGAGGGCCGCTTCCAGGGCCTTCACGTTGGCCTCGTGCTGCTTGGGCAGGGGCGTGAGAACCTGGACCTGGGCCGCGGGGATGCCCATGCCCAGCACCATGCGCTCCACCTGGTCGAGGGCCTGGCTGGGCTGCTGGCCTGTCATGCCCACCACGCGGTTGTCGAGGATCATGATGGTGACGTTCACGCCGGAACCGGCGGCGGTCAGCAGGGCGGGCAGCCCGCTGTGGCCGAAGGTGGAATCACCGATGACGGCGACGGCAGGCGTCAGGCCCGCCATGGCGGCACCGACGGCCATGCTGATGCTGGCCCCCATCTCGACCACCGCATGGATGGCGGCCATGGGCTCCTGGGCGGCCAGGGTGTAGCAGCCAATGTCCCCGAAGACGCGGGCCTCGGCCAGCCCCAGGTTCTTCAGGGCCTCCTGCATGGCCTCGTAGGCGTCCACATGGCCGCAGCCGTCGCAGAAGCGGGGCGCGCGAATCGGCAGGTCCAGGGTGCTGGGAGCCTTGCCATCAGCGGTGAGCAGCCCGAGGGCGGTCTTGAGCAGGCGCGGCGTCAGCTCGCCCGTGCGGGGCAGCGAACCATCCAGGCGTCCGTGGATCTTCCCGGCCCGCTGGAAGGTCAGACGTTCTTCCAGCACCGGGTAGTCCTCTTCAAACACGAAGACCTCATCCACGTGGGCGAGGAAGGCCGGCTCGAGACCGGGATCCATGGGATAGGCGGCCACTTCCAGGCGGGGCATCGCGTTCAGCTCGGGATGCTCCAGGGCCAGCTGCTGGAAGTAGGCGCGCCCCATGCCGGCCAGGGCCACGCCGCGGCGGCCGGTGCCGGCCACGAGGCGGTTCATGGGAGCCAGGTCCGCGACCATGCGGGGCTGCTTGGCCAACAGGTCCACGTAACGGCGCCGGGCATTGGAAGGGATGAGCACCCAATCCTGGATGGTCTCCTTCGGCGCCACCCCCAGCCCGGTGGGGACCAGAACCTCGCGCCGGAGCAGGGGCGCGCGGCAGTGCGCCAGGCGGGTCACCAGTCGCACCATCACGGGGACCTGAAGCGATTCCGACAGCTCAAAGGCGCGCCAGGTGAAGTCGTAGCACTCCTGCACGGTGCTGGGTTCCAGGACGGGCAGCCAGGCGAACTTGGCCAGGCGGCGGCTGTCCTGCTCGTTCTGGCTGCTGTGCATGCCGGGGTCATCGGCCACCAGGAGCACCAAGCCGCCCCGGACGCCCGTGAGTGCCGAGTTGGCATAGGCATCCATGGCCACGTTCAACCCCACGTGTTTCATGGTCACAAGGGTGCGATGCCCGGCGTAGCTCACGCCCAGGGCCAGGTCATAGGCCACCTTTTCGTTGGCGGCCCAGCGGGCCACCCGGCCTTCAGGCTCGGCGTGGATCATGGCCTCGACGAACTCAAAGCCTTCGGTGGATGGCGTGCCCGGGTAACCGAACGCGCCCTTGATACCGGCATCGAAGGCGGCGCAGCCCACCGCTTCCACGCCCAGCGCCAGGGTGCTGAGTGCCATGTCAACCTCCACCATTTCCAAATGAGAAGTATGTTCAGCGCAGACAGTGCCTGGGGTCACACGGCCGTGTACCGGTCCCCGCGCTGGGACTGGAGTCATCGCCCGGCCGGGCGACCGGAAATCCGGCGAGAAACCCAGGGAACCTTTTCCAGTGGCACAGGTCACAACTTTGTCCATCCCAGGTCGCATGAATTTACCTACAGTTGATTTTAATGTGTTTTTTTTACCAACAATATTATTGTTAATTTATTTGTTTTCAACTTTTTGAAAATTAAAAAAAATGTCACAAACGTGTGTGCAAAGTGTTTTTTAGAATCATTTGGTTATGTAGGAAAAATCATTTACACGCTTGAGGTGATCTAAGTTCGGCCCTACTGTCGTTCCTGACCGGTGCATCAGCTTATTTCCCGTTGCTCCCCGTCAAACGGTTAGGTGAGGTTCCCCATGACCCATCGAATTGTCGGCAGGAACCCGGATGTCGCGCTCCAAGGAACATTCGTCCAGAACGGCTAACACACCGCGCACTGCGAGATGAGGCGAATCATGAAACGACGCACCTACGTGGCCCTGCTTGCCACTCTGATGTCAGCCACCGCCTGGGGCCAGGAGGTGAGCCTATATGGCACCACCATGGCGCAGATGTGGAAGCAGGAGACCCCCGGCTTCGACAAGGCCACCTTCACGCCCGCGACCCAGTATCTGGGCATTGATGCCACGAAGCTGGGCTCCGACCGGTTGTCGCTGCACCTGTTTGGGTGGGGCCGGACCGACCTGAGCGACTCCACCAACTTTGATGGCTCGAAGTCGGGCGGCTACCTCAACTACGGTTACCTGCGCTACCGGTTCGATCAGGCCAATGCCGAGATCAAGGCCGGCCGCTTCACCGTCAACCAGAGCACCGGCTTCGAGCAGGTGGATGGCGTCAGCGCGAGGACCGATCTGCGCGGCGGCTTGACGGTGTCAGCCTTTGCCGGCAAGCCGGTCCTCTTCAAGACTGTGGATCCCACGACTCAGAAGGACTACGACTTCCAGCGCGACTTCATCTTTGGAACCCGAGTGGGCCTTCGGATACCGCAGGTCGGTGAGGTCGGCATCTCGTATCTCCAGGACGGCACGAAGGCCGCCAAGGACCTCGATGTCCCCTCGCCGGTGGACTACACCCGCAAGCAGCTGGGCGTCGACATCCTGATCGCGCCAATCACGGCCTTTGATCTTCGTGGTCGCACGGTGTTTGATGTTGCCAATGAGCGTGACCACGTCGCCGAAGTGGATTACACGGGCACCGTGAGGTTTGGTGGCCAGTTCGCCGTGTCCGCCAACTTCGCCGAACGGTACTTCTCCTCCTACTTCGCGGGCACCAACCTGCCTTCGTTGTTCCGGCAGGACACCAATGACATGTTCCGCGGTTGGGGTGGAAGCTTCACCTGGAACACCCCCTGGGCCATCCAGTTGGTGGCCGACTACCGGCAGATGCACCGCGATACATACGGGGACACCAACCGCGTGGGCGGCGAGCTGCGCTGGGCCAACAGTGAGAAGACCGTC
>JANXYT010000226.1 GCA_025355915.1 Holophagaceae bacterium | reverse complement strand
TTGAACAGGCTGAAGGCCGAGATCTCCACCACCACCGGCAGGGTCAGGCCCAGGAAACCCAGGAACAGCCGACGCCCCATGGGATCTCCGTCCTGCCGGGCGCGGAGCGTCCAGTAGATGAGAAAGCCGCAACCCACGAGGTAAGTGAGATTGGAAGCGTGGTGCAGCCAGGTGTCCGCCAAGCTCGAATGAGAAAGAAAAAGGTTGCGCACGTAGTTCGGAATCATGCCGAGGGCGATCCAGCTGGGGAAGCGGCGGGGGACATGGCGGGGAAAGAGCTCGGTGAGGGCGGCACAGAGCGAGATGAACCCGAGGGCCACCAGCAGGCTCTGGACGTGCTCTGCCAGATCCGGATTCAGGGTGGACTGAGTGCTCAGGGCCAGGACGGCGTGACGCAGGCCCACCAGCAGGCAGGTCAGGGCCAGCCAGCCCATCATGCGGTCCCGGCGCGAGAGGGCATCCGTGCCGAAGCTGACGAAGAGGGCGGCCAGCGCTCCGGTTTGCAAGGCGTCAAGGAAGGACCAGTCCAGCAGTTGCATGCGAAACCCTCAACGGGATGGGAGGATGATGGCGTACAGCCTAAGCCATATCGAAGGCCATACCGTAGCCGCCTTCAACCTGGAGTTGATCTTGATTGCCTTCGAAAACCTGGAAGTGCGCTACGCCGCATCTGCTGCGCCCGCCCTGAAGGGCCTGACCCTCTCCCTGGAGCGCGGCATCGTGGGCTTGTTGGGGCCCAACGGTGCCGGGAAGTCCACCCTGCTGAAGACCCTGCTGGGCCTGCTGACCCCTTCCCGGGGCTCCGGCACGGTGCTGGGCGTGGCCCTGAATGGTCCCGAGGCCGCCCGGCTGCGGGCCCGTATCGGCTATATGCCCGAATACGACGCCCTCATCGAGGACGCCTCGGCCTACGAGCAGGTGGCCTTCTGGGGCGAGCTCAGCGGCCTCGCGCCCGAATCCGCCCGGGACCGTGCCCACGAGGTGCTCTATTTCGTGGGGCTGGATGAATCCCGCTACCGCCCCGTCAGCGGCTATTCCACGGGCATGCGACAGCGGGTGAAGCTGGCCCAGGCCCTGGTCCACAGCCCCGAACTGATCTTCCTGGACGAGCCCACCAATGGCCTCGATCCCGACGGGCGGCGCCGGATGCTGGACCTGGTCCTGCGCGTTCACGCTGAACAGGGAACGGGGGTCATCCTGGCCTCCCATCTGCTGGGCGACGTGGAGCGGGTGGCCGATCAGCTGGTGATCCTCGACCAGGGCCAGATCAAGGCGGCAGGCTCCATGGCCGGACTTCGCAAGGCCCTCGCCAAACGCGTTGAGCTGCGCTTCCTCGATCCCCTGGACGTCACCCAGGAAGCCGCCCTGGCTGAACTCGGGACGGTGCTGGAGGCGCGAAACGGCCTCTACGACCTGGAACTGACCGAGGCCGATCCCGGGGGCGCGTTCCGCTGGGCTGAAGGCCGGGGGGCCACCCTGGTGCAGGTCACGCCCCGTCATGACCGGCTGGATGAAGTGTTGCTCCGGGCGTTGCATCCTCAGACGGGAGCCTAGTCCATGCCCATCTACGCCCCCACGCTCCCGCCCGCGCCGGAACTGCATCAAGGCCATCCTCCGGCCCTGGTGCTCATGCGCTTCGATCTCACCCGGCTCTGGCGGCAGAAGATCGGCCGCTTCTTCGGTTTCACCTTTCTCTTGGTGCTGCTCTGGAAGGTGGCGCGCATCTACATCGACCACCTGCTTCAGACGAACCAGGCCTTCAAGCCCATGCAGGATTTCGCCAAGACCATCCTCACCCAGGGCGCGGATTTCCAGGCGGACCTGCTGAATCCCGCCAGCTACCTGCTCTGGTTTCTCGTGGCCCTGGTGGGGGGCGGCCTGGTGGCGCGGGACACCCTCTACCGCGTCCGGCCTTTGATGTACGCCCATCCCGTGGCGCCCAAGGATTACCTGCTCGCCAAGCTTGGCTTCGCCTCGGCCCTCCCCTTCGTCATCCTGCTGCCCTTCGCGCTGTTGCCCTGGCTCATGTCGCTGCTGTTGGCGGGTCTGAACGGTCCCGTATGGGCGACGGCGCCCCTGCGGCTGCTGCCCGCCATGGCCATCAGCTCGCTCCTCATGGGTTCGCTGGCCGTGGGCGCCTCCAGCATGGCCTCCACCCCCCGGGCCGGCATCGGGTGGGTGCTGGGCCTGGTGCTGGGCGCCGGTACCCTGGCCTCCATGATCCACGGCCTCACGGGGATCAAGGCCGTGGACGCCCTGAATCCCATCATGCTGGCCGAAACCTGGCCCCAGCTGTTCGTCGGGGTGGACCACCCCATGGTGGCCTGGCTGCCCGCGGTGCTGGGAACCGCCTTCCACATCGGCCTCTGGACCTTCGTGGCCGCCCGGCGGACGCGGCCTTCGGAAGTGGTGATCTGATGATTAGTTTGGATCGCGCCTCCCTCCGCTACGGTCCCATCCTGGGGCTCAGCCCCACCACCTTCGAGCTGCCGGATGGCGGCGGCATCACCGGGTTGCTCGGACCCAACGGGGCCGGGAAGTCATCGCTGCTGCAGCTGCTCTCGGGCCTGCTGCCCCCTTCGGGTGGCGCCGTGAACGTCTTCGGCGAAGCGCCCTTCCGCAACCCCGCCGTGCTCTCGCGCCTGGGCATGGTGCCCGAGGGTGACCGCCTGCCCATGGGCCTGCGCGCCGACCGGTGGCTGCGCATGATGGGCGAATTGTCCGGGCTGTCGGGCGAAGGGCTGAAAGCGGCGGTGGTCCGCGGCCTCGACACCGTGGGCATGGCGGATCGCGCCCACCTCACCTTCGCCCGCATGTCCAAGGGCATGCGCCAGCGCATCCGCCTGGCCCAGGCCCTGCTGCACGAACCGGAGCTGCTCATCCTCGACGAGCCCTTCAACGGGCTGGATCCCGAGGCGCGGCTCATCCTCATGGCCCTGCTGCGGGACCTGGCCGCGAAGGGCGCGCGCATCCTCGTGTCCAGCCACATCCTGGGTGAGATCGCCCAGCTCACGGACCGCATCCTGCTGCTCTTCCGGGGTCGGCTGCTGGCCGAAGGCACGGTCACCGAGATCCGCCAGCTGTTGGACCGCCATCCCGTGGAACTCCGTCTCACGGGCGAGGCCCAGGTGCTGGCCCGCTGGGCCGTGGAACAGCCTGAGCTGGCGGCCCTGCGCATGGAGGATGGCGCCGTGGTGATCTCGGTGCGCTCCCCCCGGGACATCCTGCCCCGCCTGCAGAAGGCCGCGGCGGAGGGGGGCATTCCGCTCAGCGCCTTGGATCCCCTGGACCTCAATCTGGACGCGGTGTTCCAGTACCTCACCAAGGACCACGCCTGATGTCCACCCACGCGATCCCCACTCCTTTCCAGACCCTGTCGGCGGTGGCGCGGGGCTACCTGCCCCGGGTGATGCAGGCGCGCGGCTGGGTCCTGGCGGCCCTGCCGGTCCTGCCCATCGGCCTCTTCTTGGCGCTGACCACGATCCTGAAAG
>JANXYT010000207.1 GCA_025355915.1 Holophagaceae bacterium | reverse complement strand
GACCGTGGTGCCCACGGACTTGGTGGAATCATCCACCGAGGTGGCCGTGATGGTCACGGTCTGAGCCGTGGCCGGGGCGGTCCAGACGCCGGTGCTGGCGACCATGGTGCCGGCGCTGGCCGTCCAGGCAAGCGTGTTCGTGGCACCGCCTGTGGCGGTGGCGCTGAAGGTGGTGCTGGTGCCTGCTGTCCGCGTGGGCAAGGCCGGGGTGATGGCCCCCACGCTCACGACCTGGGAAGTCAGGGTCACAGAAGCCGTGGCCGTGCTGCCCAAGGCGTTGGTGACCGTCAGGGTGAAGGTTTTGGAGCCGGAGACAACTCCGCTGCCGAAGGGCGTGCCACTGGCCACGACCCCTACACCTTGATCCACGCTGCCTATCCCGCCACTGAAGGCAGGGGTGATCGTCGTGGTTCCACTGAAGGGAACGGGATTCGCTGTCGCCACCAGGGCGGTCGCCATCGGTGCCGCCACGACAGTGCTGCTGGTGGTTCCTGCCGCAGAAGTAGTACCTGCCGCATTGGTGGCCGTGCAGCTCAGGCCGACCGAACCGGTAGCCCCGGCCTGGAAGGTCACGCTGGTGCCGGTGGTGGCCGAGGTGAAGGTGCCGTTGGTGATGGTCCAGGCCAGGGTCATGCCAGCCTGGGGAAGGGTGGTGGCCGTGTAGCCGGCCTGGCTGGCGGTGACGTTGGCGGGAGCTGTGAGCACTGGCACGGCGGGGGGGGCGGCGACGGCGAGGGCTGCCGTGGCCGTTGCGGTGGTCCCTGCGGCGTTGGTGACGGTGAGCGTGTAGGTGGTGTCAGCGCTGGGGCTGACGGTGGCGGCGGTTCCGCTGGTCACGGCGCCGACCCCCTTGTCGACACTGCCGGTCCCATTGGCGAAGACCGCCGTCAGGGTTGTGGACGTCCCGGCGGTGATGGGAGTCTTGGCGACGGTGAAGCTGGTGATCACAGGCGCCGGTGGTGGCGGAGGCGTGGTGGTGCCCCCTCCTCCTCCGCCCCCGCAGGCGAGCTGAAACAAGGCCCCCAGAGTCCCAAAGGCGAAGGCCAGGGTGGCTTCCCGGAAGGAGGTGCGCTGAATGCGGGTGGAGGACATGTTCAACTCCCTGACAAGCGGGTTGGGCCTGGGTGATGGCGTGGAATCGTGGGCTGGGAAATTTCAAAAAAAGGGGGAAGGAATCGCTCCCTCCCCCCATCGAGTGACTTCTGCCGAACAACACAGTCGAGTGGAAGAACGGGAAACCCCGGGCGGATGGCTCCGCCCGGGGGCATAGCTTACTGACCGATGAACCTCAGACCCGTGACATTGGTGACCAGGTTGGTGTAGCTGAAACCAGCCACTGGATTCCAGATGGTGAAGCCACCACCTGAGGCTGTGAAGGTTCCCGTCCAACCGGTGGGGACACGGAGGGTGAAGTTGCCATTGCCATCTGTCGTGGCCGTCTGGCCCGTGGTGGCGGTGATCAACACACCTGGAATGCTGTTCCCGTTCACCAGATCCCGCGCCCGTCCAGTGATGGTCTGGAGGGTGTTGAAGTTCTGGGTGGAGTTGACCGTCACCGGGGCGGCGATCACCACCGAGGCGGGGCTGAAGGTGTATCCGCGCAGGGTGGGCGTGATGGTCCCCGTCCATCCGGAGTTCAAGGTGATGGTGTAGTTGCCGGAGGCATTCGTATTGACCGCGCCACCGCCATTGCTGAAGGCGACTCGGACACCGGCAAGCGGTGTGAGGTTAGAGGAGACATTGCCGGAGTAGGTCACCACAGCGCCCGCCACGTAGTTTCGGCCGGTCTGTAGCGTGGTGATGTTGGTGTAGTTCCGGACTGCGGGAGTGAAGGCGAAACCCACCAGGGCAGGTGTGGCGGTTCCGCTCCAGCCACTGGGCACGAACTGGGTGTAGAAGCCGCTGGCATCCGTGACCACGGAGCCGCCACCGTTGCTGAAGGTGATGGTGACGCCACTGAGGGGCTGGATGGGCACGCTGTTGATGTAGACCTGACCCGCGATTTCAACCCCGGCCACGGCCGTGTAGTTCTGGTTCGGGGTGCTGGTGCCAAGGTTCAGGTAAGCGGTCGAGGGCGCGGTGAAGAGATAGCCGGTCTTCGAAGGCGTGACGGTTCCCGACCAGCCGGGGGTGAGGGTGATGGCGTAGGTGCCATCAGCGGCGGTCAGGGTGCTGCCACCCGTGTAGGTCATCGTCACACCCGCCAGAGGCAGGGCGTTGTAGGTGACGGTGCCGGAGAGCACGACCTGGGCGGCGAAGTTCTGGGCCGACTGGTCCACGGAGACGGCAGTGAAGGACCGGGAAACAGGGCTGAAGATAAACCCGGCCAGGGAGGGCGTGACCGTGCCGGTGTAGGGCGCGCTCACGGTCAAGGAGTAGAGTCCACCGGCGCCCGTGACGACGGTCTGACCGGTGCTGAAGGTCAGGGTGACGCCAACCAGAGGAGAAACACCGCTGGTGACGGTTCCGGAGAGCGTGACGACCGCGGTGGCCGCGTAGTTCTGGACGGCCTGATCAGTCGTGACGGCCGCATAGGTGCGGGACGCCGGGACGAAGGTGAAGTTGGCCTTGGAGGCCGTGGCCGTTCCGGAGTAGGGAGAAGGAAGGGTCAGGCTGTAGTTGCCGAAAGCATCCGTGAGAACGGTCTGGCCGGTGCTGAAGGACACGGTGACGCCGGCAACGGGGGTGGCGCCATTGGCGATGGTGCCGGAGATGGCGACCACGGCCGTGGCGGCGAAGTTCTGAGCCAGTTGGTCGTTGAGCACATTGGTGTAGTTAAGGGCGACCGGGGCGAAGAGGTAGCCAGCCAGAGCAGGCGTGGCCGTGCCGGTGTACCCGCTGCCGACGGTGACGGCATAGGCGCCCGCGGCATCGGTGACGGCACTGCCGCCGCCGTTGCTGAGGGTGACCGTGACGCCAGCCAGGGGCAGAGCGCCCACGCTCACGGTGCCGCTGATGGTCACCACGGGACGAGCCACAAAGTTCTGGGCGGTCAGGTTGGTGGTGAGCGCGGTCAGGGCGAGGCTCACGGGTGTGAAGGCAAAGCCCGCCAGGGCCGGCGTGACGGTGCCGGTCCAATTGTAGGGGAGGGACACCACATAGGCGCCGGTGGCGTCCGTGGTCGCCGTGGTAATGGCAGGAAGGGTAAGCGTGGCATTGGGGGAGGTGCCCGCGAAGGAGATCAGGGCGCCCGGCATCGGCACATTGCTGCCGGCGACAACGCTATAGACAAGCCCGGAGACTACCGTGGGCTGAGCGCCGACGGTGGCGAAGGGGGTGGGCAGTGATTCCCCGGCCTGGTTGTAGGCCACGACCTGGTAGTCGTAGGCGGCGCCAGGGGCGATGGTGAAGTCGCTGTAGGTTCGAACATTGGGGGTGGCGTAACCGTTGTAGGGAACCGTGGTGCCGATTTGAACGAAGGCAGCGGCCGTGCCACTGGCGCGGCGCTGGATGGAGAAGCCCGTTTCATTGGTGGCGTTATCGGTCCAGGTCAGGTCGGCCCGGTTGGGGGTCGCGGCCTGCACCGCGGCTGTTAGCAGGGAAGCGGCTGCAGGGGGGGTGGTGGCGACGTTCAGCACCACGGGGCGCATGAAGTCGTTCTCTTCGTGGCCAAGGATGTGGCAGTGCCACACGTATTCCCAGCCGTAGTCGTAACCGGGGCCAGCGTTGCCATTGATCCCATTGCTGTTGGACACCAGGATCTGGTTGCCCAGGTTGCCCTGGTTCACCAGGATGTTGGTGAGGTCGGTGACTGAAACCTGCGCACTGGCATCCTTGGTGGGATCGATCGAACGCACGCTATTGCCAAGCACGAAAGGCAGGCGGGGCGAGATGGGCCGGAAGGCGACGATGATGTCTTCCAGAGGCTTCATCTTGACGGTTTCCTTCCAACCGAGTTCGTTGGCTTCGGGGAAGCGGACGGCGCCATCCCAGCCCACGCGGTTGACGATCTGCACGTCATAGAGGTGGAAGTGCACGGGGTGGGTGTCCACGCCGTTGTGGGTGATCTTCCAGAGCTGGGTGGTGCCATCCGTCAGGATTTCGGTGCTGGGTTCGGAATAGCCCAGGGGGATGGTGGTCTGGTTGTTGAAGTTCGTGAAGGGCAGCTCGATGCCGAGGGTGGCATTCATGCGGCCGTAGTCCAGCTCGAAGAGTTCCTGGATGGCCTTGGGCTGCAGCGGCATGGTGATCGCCGACCCGTCTTCGGTGCTGTTGTACTTCAGTTCATAGGCCTGGATGGTGGAGTAGGTGTCCTTCGTCACGGCGGTGTTCATGGCCGCGTTGTAGAAGGTCTGCGGCACGATCGGGGGATGCTGAGTGGCCGCGAAGACGCCGTTGGACGTCGCGGTGGAGGTGAAGGCCGCATTCAAGGCAGCCAGGTTGAAGGGGGCAGCGGGGGCCGTGTTGGCCACCTGGATCTGCATGAGGGTGCGGGTGTTGGGGCCAAAGCCCGGCAGGGTGGTGGGAGCACCGCCGGTGGCGGTCTGGTCGGGGGCACCGGTGAAGTAGTCGTAGCGGACATCAAACGCGGGCACGGGGGCCAGCATGTCGTTGTAGAGGATGAGGGTCTTCCCGGCGAAGGCGGAGAAGTCAACGATGACGTCGGCGCGTTCCGCGGGTCCGAGGAAGAGCGGGTGGTTGGCGACATCCAGCACGACAATGTCGCGCCGGTTGTAGTTGTAGGTGGTGGCCTGGGACTTCAGCACCACGGGGGTGGGCAGGAAGCCACTCTCGTTGCCGATCTGGATGATGTCCGGACCAGCGGTGCGCCAGTCGACCACACCACCATCGCGACCGTCACGGGGCCAGAGGGGCAGGCCAGCGGCATCCTTGGGGCCGGCGTCCGATTCGGCCGGTGTGGCGGGAATCATGACCACTTCGGTGGGAGCTGCGGGATCGGCCGTGTAGAAGGCGAAGCCAAAGGGCCGGTCATTCGCCGCGTTCAGGATGCGGAAGCGATAGGCCTTGGGCTCGACGGTCAGCTTGGGATACGCGGTGCCGTTGATCACCGGGGTATCCATGAAGGACTCAGGCGTCAAAGACGGATTGGGCGTGCCGGGGGATTCAGGATCGCCAGGGAGCGCGCCGGGTACCGGGCGATGAGCATAAGGAATGGTATTCGCGGGAGTGGGTGCGGCGGGATCGGTAGCCACCGGCACCGGGGGCCAGAACCACGGGCCGTAGTCCCACCGGCCCATGGCATTGGCACCGGAGGGGTCGCCGGGATTCTGATTGGGCATGTAGACATGGGGGTACCAGAGGTCACCCATCTGGCCCCAGTTGGTGGTGTCCCAGGTGGGATCCTGGTTGGTGAGGTCCGTGAGGGAAGGGACGAAGGTCTTGTCCTGGACGATGAGGGGGATGCCGTAGTTGTAGACGCCACCGCCATTGTCAGGGAGGATGCCATCGCTGATGAGCTTGGTTTCGACGGGATCCACGATCAGGTAGCCAGCGGCTTCACCGGAATAGACATTCAGCCGGGTGAGGCCAAAAGAATGGTCGTGGTAGAACATGAGGCGGCCGCTCTGCTGGTTGGTCCAGAAGTAGCTGCCCACGCCATCGGTGGGGGTATCCGTGATGCCCACCTTCCCAATCATGTCGGGCACGTTGCGGAAGGAGACGCCCTTCTTGGGCCCTGTGGAGGTGTCACCCGCGGGGGTGATCCACTGGTGCGGGGTGCCGTCGCTGATCCAGGGGCTGAGGCCACCGTGAAGGTGCAGCTCCGCACGATTCTGCGAGAAGGCTGTTCCACCAGGGCCGCTCCCGGATCCCATCAGACTGCTGTCCATGGGAATGAGCAGGTTGCCGGTCAGCTCGTTGGTGAACTTGACCCGCACGGCCCGGTCGCGCTGGGCAATGATGAGGGGCCCAAGGTAGTGGGCCTGATTATCCCCATTGCGGTCCTTATAGCCCCGCACGCGCGTAAGGGGCAGGTTCTGACTGAACTGATGCGTGTAATTCACCACGGCGAGATCGTAGAAGTCAGAACCCGGGAACGTGTTGGTATCGGCCACAGCCACGGGAATGTAGTTCCCCAGGTTGTTGGCGTTTGCCAAACCAAGACCCGGAAGGGTATCCACGAATTTGCGGATCAGGGGCGAGTTCGCATAGTTCGGAACCACGCCGCCCATGTAATCGGGGGTGCCCAGGGGGTTCATCACCCCTGGAGGGGCCGCCACACCTGGGGTGGGCGTGAAGCCGGCTTTCGGAGCAGCCATGCCGTTGACGGACGTTTTGCCCTTCACCGAGGCCTGGCTTGGGGTCCGGGCGGCCTTGGCGGCTTCCCGGGCAGGCCTGGCGCGCTCAGCCGCGGCTTGACGCGCATTGGCAAGGGCGCGCCGGCGAAGGGCGCGCTCCACGACAGCCGTTTGGTCGCCACCGACGGTCGGGGCAGCTGTGCGTCGCGGCGGCTCTTGCCCTGCGGGCAGTTCGGCGTTGAGGCCGAATCCCGTGAACAGGGCTGCGGCA
>JANXYT010000169.1 GCA_025355915.1 Holophagaceae bacterium | reverse complement strand
GCCACGCCATCGAAAACCTGTTCGCCAAGCTCAAGCAATATCGCAGCCTCGCCACCCGCTATGACAAGACCATGCGCAACTACAGCGCCATGGTCGCCAGAGCCTGTGTTCTTACCTGGCTCCGACTTTGAAAACAGACCCTAGTGGGCATCCCGGAGGCATCGGACTCGGCCCATTCCAGCTTGCTGGTTCGGTTGGTGCCGTAAGTGGCATTCCAATAGACCGTCATGCCACCGCTGTACGAATCATAGTAAGCGTAGACGTAGGAGGGAGCGGCCAAGGGGGTGTTGACTACGGCCGACGGCGCCGATGGAGCGCTGGGTACTTGCCCGTTGAGGTTGGTGATCCGGTAGAGGTAGCGCGTCAGCTCCACCCCATTCCGATCCACGAAAGTCGTCAGAGCGCCGTAGGAATACAGGGTGGACCAAATGGTGGTGGGCAATCCGTTGAGGTCACATGCGCCCGTTCAATCAGCACCCCATTGGTGTGGGTGGAGTTGGTTCTCCAAGCGAGGCTAACGCCCCCCTGAGCGCCGTCAAAGGCTGCCGAGAGGATGGTGGGAACGGCAAGGGGGGTGGTGACCGAGGCCGAAGTGCTGCCTAGGGCGCTTTTCACAGAGCCCAGCAGGTTCGTGGCCCGATAGATGTAGGTGGTGAATTCTTGGGTGCCGCGATCGGTGAAGGTGGTGATGGGTCCGGCAGGGAGGGAGAGGGTCACCCAGGGGTTGATGGCCCCACCGTTCACATCGGCTTCGGTACGCTCCAGTTGGACCCCGGTGTTTCGAACGGAGTTTCCGGTCCAGGACAGCACAACGGCTCCCTGGTTGATGTCGTATCTCGGCACCAAGCCGCTTGGGGCGGAAGGGGGTACCATGACGGCAGAGTTACTTAGGATGGCTGGGCTGCCTGCCGACTGCCGGAGGTTGCTGACTCGATAGACGTAGCTGGTGCCTTCCTGGACCGCTTGATCCAAGAAGGTGGACAGAGGCCCAGCGGGCGTCGAAAGGGTGATCCAGGACCCCGTGGCCAGTCCTCCGTTACCCGCTTCAGCACGCTCCAACATCACAGCATCAGTTTGGAGAAACGTATTGGTCCACGTGAGGCTCACGCCCCCATGGACAGGGTCATAGATGGCAGTGAGGAGGGAAGGAGACGGGATGAAGGTGGAAATGACAGCGGAGGCAGAGCTATCGACGCTGAATTCTTTCCCCTTGAGGTTGGCCGCCACGTAGAGGTAGTAGCGATCGAGCTTGGCGCTCGTGTCCAGGAAAGTGGCAACGTGACCGGCGGGCACCTCCAAGGTAACCCATGGCCCCGTGGCCGTACCCCCACTGGTGCATTCGGCCCGTTTGAGGGCGACTCCATCCGACACGGTGGAATTCCCGGCCCATGAAAGAGCCACGCCGGAGGCATTCCAATCAAACTGCCCGACCAGTTGGCTGGGGGCGTTCAAGGGCTTGTGATAGAGGACTTCATTGGAGTAGGGGCTGCTATCACTACCCCGAATGGCACGCACCCGGAAAAAGAAATCCGTGGCCTCGAGGGAGCCTGCTGGGAGGGTGACGTTGAAGTAGGTACTGGAGTTGGGAAGGAGGCTTGCATGAACCTTCTGGTAGGCACCTGTCCCAGCTTTCTCCTCCAGTTCATATCCATCAATGCTGCCGTTGGGGGCGAGCCACTGGAGAGTCAAGGTGTCGGCGGTGGCGCCGATCGAGGGGGGCAATAGGGCCGGGGAGGGGACGGGAATGCTAGGAGCCGGAGGCGGATTGGAACTAGACCCACCGCCCCCGCAACCACAGCTGAGAAGGGCGAATCCAAGGACGAAGCTAAGCCAGGGTCTGGCACTCATGGGGGCTCCAGGACGGGTGCCACAGGATAAGGAAGTTCTAAATAGGCATGAATGAAAGAGGATGCTGCCTATCGAAGGATGTAAAGAAAGACAAAACCCCAGGGACCGATATTCTCCCGACTGAACATTGAGGTCGGGGAGGCGTAACCGGGAGGCCCCATCAAGGAGCCTCCATGGCTCAAATCACCCTCAAGGCAATCCCATCCACACCTCTGGCGATCTGCCGAAGGTGGGCACTTCTGCGCCGGCCTTTACCCTGGTGCGCACCAACCTCTCCGAAGACTCCGGCCAGGATCCCGCTGGCGAGCGGGTGGTGCTGAACATCTTCCCAAGTCTAGAACGCCTACCTGCCCGCCAGTGCACGCGAATTCAACGCCCGGGGCAACGTGAAGCCCACCACGACGATCCTCTGGGTGAGCGCCGACCTGCCCTTCGCTCAGGAGCGCTTCAGCGACACCGAGGGTCTGGACAACGTGGTGCCGAAGGCCGTCCGGGACATCCTGTCCAAGTTCCCGCCGAAGTAGGTCCAGCACGGGAAACCTCGGTTTGCATCTCAGCCAGCCGCGAATAGGCCCGCCATCACTGGCGGATTTCCACCTGACGAAAGAGATGGTTGACCCGAGGCAAGGCTAGCCTCGGGTCAACCGCCGGGCCAAGAATCAGGCGAGTGTTCGGACGCTCGCTTCGCGCTGCCACTGACGTGTCTTTGCCGCTGCGACGAAGCGCTCCAAGGCTCCGATGGCCATTACGCCGGCATCTGGTTTAATTCCCGCCTTTTTCAGCAGGGCGTCGCCGCCCTTGTCGACTCCCATCGCTTTCAGATGGCCAAAGGCGTCCCGCACAAAATCCATGGCAGCTGCTTCCTTGCTCAACAACGCGGCGGCCTCCTCGGAGAGAATGACCGCGACCGCATCGAACAGGACCGACGGCGTGCCGGCCAGCTGTCCATCGATTTTCAAGCGCGAGCCGTCGGCGAGTTTCGCGTCACCGATGTTCAGTGCGACCATTTTCACTCTGGCGCCTGCCGCGATGACAGCCTCCGTGACAGCATCGATGCTGTCAGGGTCTGATCCATCCGCAACCAGCAAACCAATCACGCGACCTTCGAGCGTATCTTTCATCTTGCCGATGAGTTGCAGCGCCGGGGATGGGGCGAACTCCTGAACTGCCACGGCCGCAGCCGGTGCCGGCGGCAGTTCGGCCATTCCGAGGGCCGAGGCGACGCGTTGCGCGAGGTCCTCATCGATATGGCGCAGGTGGCCCACCATCGCTTCGCGGATATGCGGATGCTCGACCTTCGACAGTTCAAACACCAGGGCAGAGGCAAGGTGGGCCTGTTCGAAGGAAGTCTGGCTGCGATAGAACTGCCGGGCCTGGCTGTAATGGTCCGCAAATCGCTCTGCCCTTATCCGGCCCTTGGCACCGGTCTCGCCCGCCGCCGCGCTGTGAAAGCCGATGACCGGCTGTTCGCGCGGGGAGTCTGGCGCCAGCGTATTGGGTTCGTAGGACACCCGTCCCGTGGGTTGTGCCATTTGCATATGGCCGTCGCGCTGGTGATTGGCGAACGGGCATTTCGGCGCATTGACGGGGATCTGGTGGAAATTCGGCGAGCCCAGACGCGACAATTGCGTATCCAGGTACGAAAACAGACGCCCCTGCAGGAGCGGATCGTTCGAAAAATCCATGCCGGGCACAATGTGGGAGGGGCAGAATGCCACCTGCTCGGTCTCCGCAAAAAAGTTGTCCGGCCAGCGGTTGAGCACCATCCGGCCGATGACTTGCAAGGGCACCAGTTCTTCCGGAATCAGTTTGGTCGCGTCGAGATGATCAAACGGAAAGGCCTCTGCATCATCTTCGGAGAACAGTTGGACGGCCAATTCCCATTCCGGAAAAGCCCCGGCACTGATCGCTTCGAACATGTCGCGGCGATGGAAATCGGGATCGGCACCGGCGATTTTGACCGTTTCGTCCCAGATCGTCGCTTGCAAACCGAGTTTGGGCCGCCAGTGGAATTTAACGAAGGTCGAGTCGCCCGCAGCATTGAGCAGGCGGAACGAATGGACACCGAAGCCTTCGATCATTCGTAGCGACCGCGGCAAGGTGCGATCGGACATGATCCACATCACCATGTGCATGGATTCTGGGGTCATGGAAATATAGTCCCAGAAGGTGTCATGGGCCGTGGCCGCCTGCGGAAAGCCCCGATCCGGTTCCATCTTGATCGCATGCACCAGGTCGGGGAATTTGATGGCGTCCTGAATGAAGAACACCGGAACGTTATTGCCGACCAGATCCCAGTTCCCTTCTTTGGTATAAAACTTGACGGCGAAGCCACGAACATCTCTCGGCGTATCCGCCGAACCGGACCCGCCTGCCACGGTGGAGATGCGCGTGAAGACCTGCGTTTGCTCCCCCACCTCGGTCAACACCTTGGCCGTCGTGTATTTCCCCAGTGATTTGGTCAGCTCGAAAAAGCCATGTACGCCGGTGCCCCGGGCATGGACAATCCGCTCGGGAATCCGTTCGTGGTCAAAATGAGTGATCTTTTCCCGCAGGATGAAGTCCTCGAGCAGGGTGGCGCCGCGGGGGTTGGCTTTCAGGGAGTTCTGATTGTCTGAAATGCCAAGACCCTGGTTGGTCGTCAACCCTCCCTGGTCGCCGGTGGCGCTTTGATGCCATTCGCCGCCTGTACCTACTGAAACCGTGGGTACGATGCCCGGTTTTCTCTGCTTTGCCTTGGCTGGAGTCTTGGTTTTGCCTTTGGTCATCGTGAACCTCCTGTGGCGTTGGCGCGAAGGCAAAGGATCGGAGCGGGCGGCATTCCGGGGTGCTAGGGGACGGGCCTCACGCGGTCAGCCAGTCGCTCAACTCCTCGGCGTGTTCCTGCTCCTGGCTCAGGATGCCTTCGAGCATGCGGCGGGTGGACGAGTCCTTGTCGCCGATCAGCGCGATCATCTGGCTGTAGGCCTCGATGGCGACACGTTCGGCAATCAGGTTCGTCTTGATCATGGCCTTCAGGTCGCTGGATTCGTCGTAGTCGGCGTGGCTGCGCGCGAGCAAGGTGCCAGGGGAAAAGTCGGGCTCACCCCCGAGCTGCACGATGCGCTCGGCCACCTGGTCGGCATGCGCCGTTTCCTCGAGCGCATGCACCATGAACTCCTCGGCGATCTTCGGTGAGGCCAAGCCCTTGGCGGTGAAGTGGTGGCGCTTGTAGCGCAGCACGCAGACGAGTTCGGTCGCCAGCGCGTCGTTCAGGAGCTTGATGATGTCCTCGCGCCATGGGCCATAACTCGGGGTCACCGCGCCCTGGTCGAGCGAACGCTTCGCCGCGTTAAGCCCGGCTTCGTCGAGCACCAGGTGCTCACCTTGACTGACTCCGGCCGGTTGATTCTTGGCACTCATGGGGACTCCTTGGATGGGTGGCGTTGGGTGGGGGTGGTTGGCCGCGCCAATGCCCAGCAGGGTCAGGGGCACGACCGCGACGAACGGCGAAAGCCAGACTAGTGAATGAGTGATTCAATGGCCCATTTGGATTCGCAGGGAAGACGGATCTCAAGAAAGGGCCTGAAATCTGACCATGGGTGCATGGATGTGCATCTTCCGCGCCAATGGTTAACGTATAAAAAAATCATTAATTTAAATATTAAACGGAGACAAGGATGATGATGGGATCAATCACTATGAAGTGATGTCCCATTCATATCGAAGGCGTGGATGGTGAGATTCAGGGCCGGGCCGAATCGCTGGCGCCCTCCGGATCAGACAGAGGGCTTGTACCGGCTCATGACCGCCTTGAACTTGCCGGAGGCGAGCACCGGGATCTGGTCCACGTGCACCACCGAGACGGAGGCATCCAGACCCAGGAAACCCTTGGCCAGGTCGACGAACACCTCGTCCCGGTAATGCCCGTGGGCCCCGTTCAGGACGATCTGGTACTGTCCCTTGGCTTCCTGAATGAACTGGAACTGCTTCAATTCGGTGAAGGGCCAGAAATGGAGGGCCGGCATGGATGGGGAGAGCAGCCGATCCTTGGTGTCGTAGATGAAGTCATCCCTGCGGCCCTCCACCTCGCTCAGGGTCTCCGTCGCCCACCCGCAGGCGGCGGAGGGTTGCCGGATCACCACGTCCCCCGTGTCATACCGGATCATCGGCATGGCGCGGTTGAACAGGTCCGTCACCACCACCCGGGCCCGCTCCCCAGGACCGGCGGGAAGGTCCTCATCCAGCTTGAGGTATTCGAAGGCGTAGCTTGCGGTGTTGAGGTGGAACTCCTCCCGGTCGGGACACTGCTGGGCGAGGACCCCGTTCTCCTGGTTGGAGTACCGCGAGACCACAGTGCATCCGAACCGGGACCGCAGGGCCTCGCGGATCTGCGGCGAGAGCCGTTCGGAGATGCTGATGATCGTGCGCAGGTGGAAGGCCTCCGGCCCGTCCCCCCGGTGTTCCAGGTGTCTGATCAGGGGCCCGAAGGTCGCGGGATAGCCCTGCATGCACCGGATGTTCTTATCAGTGCGCAGGAGGGTCCCCAGGGACTCCAGGCGCGCGTCGTCCAAGGATGAGATATCGAACATGATCATGTTGTCGCGCAGGGCCGCATGCCATGGTTTCCGGTTGATGGGGGCCCAGATGCGCGTGTAGATGAATCGATCTCCCACCTGGTAGCCCGCCTTCCGCCCGAAACAGATCACCTCAGCGAGCACGCGGCGGCGTTTGTCCGGGTCCTGTAGCACGGCGAAAGGGATGCCTGTCGAGCCGCTCGTACGCATGACGTGGAGGCGGGTATCGAGGAAGGCATCCGAACGGAAGGCCTCGTATTGCGCCTTGATGACGGTCTTGTTAATGACTGGGAAGTCCTGCAGGGATCCAAAACCTCGGCGGCCGGTATGGAACGGCGTGTGCTTCACCGCATACCGGAGCAGCGCTTCCAGCCGGTCGGTGGGCTGGGTGCCCAAGGCCAGTTGTGTCTCGATATCCTCGCAATGCTTCCCGATGGGCGAGCCTTGAAAACGATCGCTCGCCCAGAAGCCCCAATTCCGTATCCGTGCCCCAAGCATCCAGGCATTCCTCCATAAGACGGCGTATCAAGACAATTATCTCCTATATTATGGTCCTGAAAAACACGCTGGTTCAATTGGCGGGCAACAGGGGCTGGTCACGGGCATCCAAATTGGGGCCTGAATCATCCCGGCTGAATGGCGAGGGTCGGTAGGGTTAAGCTGAGGGTCCCATCAAGGAGACCCCTATGGCCCAGATCACCCTCAAAGGCAATCCCATCCACACCTCCGGCGATCTGCCAAAGGTGGGCGTCGCCGCACCGGCCTTTACCCTGGTGCGCACCGACCTGTCCGAAGTCTCCGGCAAGGATCTCGCTAGCCAGCGCGTGGTGCTGAACATCTTCCCCAGCCTGGACACGCCCACCTGCGCCGCCAGCGTGCGCAAGTTCAACGCCCGGGCCAACGAGAAGCCCAACACGACGATCCTCTGCGTGAGCGCCGACCTGCCCTTCGCCCAGAAGCGCTTCTGCGGCGCCGAGGGCCTGGACAACGTGGTGCCCGCCTCAACGTTCCGCGCCGCTGACTTCGGCCAAGCCTACGGCGTGACCCTGGTCGACGGCCCCCTGAAGGGCCTGCTGGCCCGCGCCGTGGTGGTGGTGGATGGATCCGGCAAGGTGATCTACACCGAGTTGGTGCCCGAGATTGGGCAGGAGCCGGACTACAACGCGGCCCTGGCGGTGCTGTAACCCGTTCTCATACCAGGTTGCGTTCGAATCGAGACCAAAGGCCTTCACCGCCAAGACGCCAAGACGCCAAGACGCCAAGAAAGACATCAGACTAACGATTTTGCAGTTCTTGGCTTCTTGGCGCCTTGGCGGTGATTTTTTTCTTAGAATGCAATTCGGTATCAGTCTTCAGGAGCGGCCTTTCGCGGGGCCGCTTTTTCTGAATGGAGCAAAAACTTCTATCCGATGCGGTCCATCTTCCGCAACTCGGGCACCTTCCAGGTGGTGAAGGCCACCACCAGCAGGGTCATGCAACCGCCAAACACGACTGAGGGCACCAGGCCCAGGAACCGGGCGGCGAGGCCGCTTTCGAAGGCGCCGATTTCGTTGCTGGAGCCGATGAAGACCTGATTCACCGACGACACGCGGCCCAGCATGTGCTCGGGCGTGAGGGTCTGGAGCAGGGTCGCCCGGAGCACCACGCTGACGTTGTCCACGGCACCACTGGCGGCGAGCAGGAGGCAGCTTAGGAGGAAACTCCGGCTCAGGGCGAAGGCGATGGTGGCCACACCGAACGCCGCGACACAAACCAGCAGGGTCCGCCCGGCCCGACGCAGGGGCGGCAGGTGCGCCAGGGTGATCCCCATGAGCACCGAACCCACTGCCGGGGCGGCGCGCAGCATGCCAAGCCCCTGGGGACCGGTCTTCAGGATTTCCTTGGCGAAGATGGGCAGCACCGCCACGGCGCCGCCGAAAAGCACCGCGAAGAGGTCCAGGCTGATGGCGCCGAGCAGCAGCCGCTGGGAAAAGACGAAGCGGAGGCCTTCCCCAAGGCTCGCGAAAATCGAGCCTTCTCTGGCTCGAACCGGTTTCGGGACATAGTGGATCAGCAACAGTCCCATGAACCCGGTCAGCAGCAGCGCCATCACAAGAAAGTGGGCCGTGACGGGCCCTCGCCAGGCATAGACGAGACCTCCGAGGGCCGGACCCAGGACCATGCCCGAGTGGAAGATGGCCACGCGCCAGGTGGAGCCGTTGGCGTAGAGTTCCTTCGGCAGCAGGTCCGTGCCCAGGGCCACGCTGGCGGGCCGGTAGAAGGCCCGCACGATGCCCGTGAGGAAGATGATGCCGTAGATGGGCGCCACCGCCGTGGCCATGGGCCCGGACGTGAACCGCCACGTCAAGAGCCACAGCAGGGTCGAACAGAAGGCCAGACAGAGCGCGGAGGCCATGCAGAGGCGGAGCCGGTTCAGCCGGTCCGCCGCGTGACCGCCGAAGAGGGCCACCGCCAGGAACGGCAGCGCCTCGGACAGGCCCACCAGGCCCAGGGCCAGGGGATCGCCGGTGCGGTCATAGACCTGCCAGCCCACCACCACGGCCTGCATCTGGAGCCCGAGGGTGACCAGCCCCATCGACGCGATGAACCAGCGGTAGTCAGGGCTCCGCAGGGCCGCGTAGGGATCGAGCGCGGAGCTTCCCTCGTCCCCCGCCACAGGCTACTCGTATCTTAGCGCGTCGATGACCTTCAGCTTCGCCGCCTTCAAGGCGGGCAGGAAGCCGGCGATCATGCCCACGCCGCAGCTGAAGCCGATGCCGAGCATCACCACCCAGGTCTCCACCACGGCCGGCACCTGGACCCTCTGAAGGATGGCGATGGTCACCAGGGCCAGCCCCGCACCGAGCAGTCCGCCCAGGGTGGCCAGGACGACGGCTTCGGTGAGGAACTGCCAGAGGATGCCACGCTGCGTGGCCCCCAGGGCCCGCCGGATGCCGATCTCCCGGGTCCGCTCGGTGACGCTCACCAGCATGATGTTGGAAATCCCGATGCCGCCCACCACCAGCGAGATGCTTGCGGCCACGGCGAGGAGGGCGGTGAGAATGCCGGCCTGCTCGGACTGCATTTTCATCACGTCATCCTGCTTGCGGATCTGGAAGGGTTCCGGATTCTGGGTCGCCACCTTCAGGTGCTGGCGCAACAAGGAGATGATCTCGGTTTCGGCCAAGGCGGCCTCGCCTTCATGGGCGCTCACCAGGATCCGCTGGATGGTGTCCCGACCCATGACCTTTCGCATGACGGTCGTGTAGGGGCTCACCAGCAGGTCGTCCTGGTCCCCCCACATGCCCGCACCCTTGCGCTCGAGCACGCCCACGATTCGGAAGGGCAGATCCCCGATGCGGATGGTGAGGTCCACGGGATCCTCGCCATCGGGGAAGAGGTTGGCTTGGACGGTCTTGCCGATGACGCACACCTTCGCCAGACCGCGCACCTCACGCTCGGTGAAGAACCGGCCCTGCTCCAGTTCCCAGCCCCGGATCTGGAGGAATTCCGGTCCCGTGCCCTGCAGCTGACTGATGTA
>JANXYT010000139.1 GCA_025355915.1 Holophagaceae bacterium | reverse complement strand
GTTCCAGATAAGCACAGCTATTTGGGTTGCATTCGACCACTGGGCACGGGCCCGCCGAAGGCGTTCCTGGGATGCAGCCCGTGCTACCTGAGCGGACGCCCCGTTCCCTTTTCCATGTCTTCCGACTTTCTTCCGCGCCTTCTGTGACCAGCGCTTTTCTTGGCGTTCTTGGCGGCTTGGCGGTGATATTTCCGATGTGCCATCCCGCGCTCAGTTTTTCATCCGTGTGAATCCATGTTTATCCGTGGCTGATCGGTCTTTTTCGCCCAAGATATCCCCATGCCCGACCAACTCGACCCCGCCACCCTGGACCTGGCCTCCGACCCCGAACTCGGCCCCCTGCTGGCAGCCTGTCCGGACATCGCAGTGTTGCGGTTCCGCGACGGGGAGCTGCTGGTTGTTGAGGGCGAGGATTCGCAGGATCTGTTCATCGTGCGGAAGGGGAGCCTGGTGGTGGAGAAGGCCCTGCCGAACGGCACCATGCGGCCCCTGGCCCAGATCGAATGCAGCGTGGATGCGCCCGTCATCATCGGTGAGATGGCCTATTTCGGAGCCCAGCACCGCACGGCCACGGTGCGCGCCGTGGGCGCCTGCCAGGCCCTGCATCTGAAGCCCGCCCACCTGGACGCCATCATGGCGGGCTTTCCCGGGCTGACCCGCATCCTCTGCCGCCAGTTCACCACGCGGCTCAAGGAGGCCAACGACGAGCTGCGCGACCTGCGCGCCCGCTTCGACCTCGCCGCCCAGCGCCGCATGGTCCAGCCCGGCGAGGTGTTGCTGCGGGTCGGTATACCCGCCGAGAGCCTGCTCCAGCTCGTCATGGGCGCCGTGCGGTTCGGCGAAGGGGAAGGATCGGTCGTCCGCCGGGCGGAGGATCTACCCGAGGGGTTCCTGGGGCTGGATGCCTTTCTGTGGAGCGCCACCCACGACACCACGGTCACCGCTGAAGAGGCCTGCTTTCTGGCGGTCATTGGCATGGATCGGCGCGAGGCCTTCATCCGCAGCCATCCGGGCCTGGTGCTGAAGGTGCTCGGATCCTGAACCAATCCCCCTGGACGACGAACCGCACCTCGCTCATCCATCCTCTGATCCAGGCCAGCCAGGGCCGGGGCCCGTCCCATCCAGCCTAGCGTTGGCTGGGCGAAGACGGGAGGACACCGGCCCTGGGGCGGGATTCCTGGGACAGACGGCGAAGGCTAGCCTTCGCGGGTCTAGTGCCTGTCGTGCTTGTCGTGCCCCTTGCGCTCGCCGCGCTCCCGGTCCTCGTGCTTCTCCTGGCCCTTGTGCTTGCCATTGTCGTGGCGGTCCCGCTTGGGTCTCCGTTCGACGCGGCGGCCTTCCCTGGGGGCGCTGGGGGCTTCGCGCGATGGCGCGGGCTTCTTGGAGAGGCCCAGCGGATCGGGCAGGTTGAGGGGATTGGGGATCTGAGCCATCAGCAGCGAGCCACCAAACATCAGAGCCACGAGGGTGCGGGTCAATCGGGTCATGGGGTCCTCCAGGGGCGGGTCCTGCAAAGGGCAGCGTGCCCACCGAGCTGAAGCTTGATGTTACTCCCTCCCTGCTAAGCCCCCCCTACACGAAGGCCACCGCATGGACCGGCGGCAGGTGCTCGGCCAGGGTGAGCCAGTCGTCGCCGCTGTTCTCGCTGATCCAGACCGAGCCGGTGGTGGACCCGAAGGCCAGGCGCTCGCCCGTGGCATCCAGATCCAGGGCGTGGCGGTAGACCAGGTCATAGGCCCAGGCCTGGGGCAGGCCGCGGCGCAGCGTTTCGAAGGTGCGGCCCCCGTCCCGGGTGCGGTTCACCACCACGCGGCCTTCCAAGGGGATGCGGCGCTCGTCCTTGATGGCCGGAACGAACCAGGCCGTGTCGGGATCCTTCGGATGCACCACCACCGGAAAGCCGAAGACCGAAGGTTTCACATCCACGAGCTCGGTCCAGCTCATGGCGTTGTCCGTGCTGCGGAAGATGCCGTTGTGGTGCTGCACCCAGAAGGTGTCCGGCGCCCCGGCGCACTGCACCATGCGATGGGGATCCTGGGATTCGGGGGCCTCCACCAATTCCGGCGGCGCATAGTCGGCGCGCATGCCCTTGGTGTGGGCGGTCCAGGTCTTGCCGCAATCCAACGTGATCCACACGCCGCCGCTGGAGACGGCCACGGCCACGCGGTTGCCGTCCCGGGGATCCACGCAGATGGAATGGATGCCCGGCACGTCGGCTCCGCCGCCGGCCCACTTGCGGCGCTCCGGCATGTTCCAGAGGGCTTCCACCATGTTCCAGCTAGCGCCGCTGTCCTCGCTCCAGAAGAGGCCGCCGGGGAGGGTGCCGGCCCAGAGCAGGCCCGGCTGCGAGGCGAGGCCCGGCGCCAGGCACCAGAACCGGATGAGGCGCCAGGGGATCTCGCGGCCCAGGAAATCCTTTTCGACATGGCCCTCGGGGGGCGTGGGATAGGCGGGCACGCCGATCTCCTCCCAGGTGGCGCCGCAGTCGCGGGAACGGTGCAGCTTGGCGCCGAAGTGGCCGTGGTCCAGGGCCGCGTACCAGGCTACATCCCGGGGATCCTGCAGGGTGAGGGAGACGTTATCCCCCAGGAAGGACACGTCCTCCAGGGCCCAGGCTTCCTGCCCCTGGCGGCGGGCGGAGAAGAGCCCCTTGCGTGTGAACACCAGCAGCTGGTCGGACATCGCAACCTCCTCAACCTCCGGAGAGGGCCTGCATGACAAAAATCTCGCCGGATTCGGGCACGGGGTCGCCGAGCCCCTTGCGGTCGGTGATGGGCACGCCGTCCACGTAGACGGCCATGTGGAACCTCAGGGCGCCGTGCTCATCCAGCACATAGCCCTCAAGCTTCGGGT
>JANXYT010000124.1 GCA_025355915.1 Holophagaceae bacterium | reverse complement strand
TGGTCGTACTTGAGGAGCTCATAGACGTTCACGCCCAGGCTCTCGACGGTCTGCAGCTTCGGGTTGTTGCCGGCGGCCATGGTGAGCTTCTCGCTGGTCTCGACGCCCACCAGAAGAGCAGAACCGGTGACGCCGAGCTTGCCAAGGGTCGCCACCAGGGACTTGGTCTTGTGAGAGGCCACATCCCAGTTCTCGACCACCAGGATCTGGCCACTGGCGAGCTTGGCCGACAGTGCATTGCGCAAGGCAGCGCGTCGGGCCTTCTTGGGGAACGCGTAATCGTAGGAGCGGGGGTGCGGGCCGTGGGTGGTGCCACCGCCCTTCCACAGCGGGCTGCGGATGGAACCTACGCGGGCGCGGCCGGTGCCCTTCTGCTTCCAGAGCTTCTTGCCGGAGCCGCTGACTTCCCACTTGTCCTTGGTCTTGGCGGTGCCTGCGCGACGCTTGGCCAGGAAGTGGCGGACCGCCTCCCAGATCAAGTGGTTGTTCAGTTCTTCGAGCTTGAAGACCTCGGCCAGCAAATCAACACTGCCAGCGGGCATGTTCTCGAGGTTGACGACGGGGTGCTGGAACGCTGCCATCTTAGGCCTCCTGCTTGATGACGATGTACCCACCCTTGGGGCCGGGGACGGCGCCCTTGATGAGCAGCAGGTTGTTCTCGGCATCCACCTTGGCGATTTCCAGGTTGCGGACGGTCACCTGGGCATCACCCATGTGGCCGGGCATGCGCACGCCCGGGAAGACGCGGCTGGGATAACTGGACTGGCCGATGGAGCCGGGAGCGCGGTGGAACATGGAGCCGTGGGTCGCGCGGCCGCCGGAGAAGTGGTGCCGCTTGATGACGCCGGCAAAGCCCTTGCCCTTGCTGATGCCGGTGACGTTCACCTTGGTCTTCGCCTCGAAGGCGCTGGCCAGGACGCTGTCGCCGGGCTTCGATTCGTCGGTCGCGTCCACTTTGATCTCGCGCAGCACGCGGACCGGGGCGACACCCTGCTTCTCGCAGTGTCCCTTCTCGGCCTTGGAGGCGCGCTTGCCGCCGCTGGGATCCACGAAGCCGATCTGAATCGCTTCGTAGCCGTCCTTGGCAGAGGTCCTGCGCAGAACGACCACGCAGGGGCCTGCCTGAATGACAGTCACGGGGACAACCTGTCCCTGTTCGTTGAAGATCTGGGTCATTCCCAGCTTCTTGCCGATGATTCCTTTGGACATGTCTCTCCCCCCTCTACCGGTTGCCCTGACGGCTGAAGACCTTGATCTCCACGTCAACGCCAGCGGGCAGATCGAGGCGCATGAGAGTATCCACAGTGTTCTGAGTCGGGTTCAGGATGTCGAGCAGCCGCTTGTGCGTGCGGATCTCAAACTGGTCCCGGCTCTTCTTGTCCACGTGGGGGGAACGGTTGACGGTGTACTTGTTGATTCTGGTGGGCAAGGGAATGGGCCCGGCCACCGAGGCGCCCGTACGCTTGGCGGTGTCCACGATCTCGCGGGTGCTCTGATCGAGCAGACGGTGATCGAAGGCACGCAAACGGATGCGGATGTTGTCTTTCATGCTCACTCCATTGGGACGGCAAACCGTCCATAGACGTGGGGCGCTGACCGCCCGTATTAATCCGTCCCTCAGACAGGGACAGGGCTGATCAGCATAACAAAAGCCGCTGGAAAATCAACGGCTATTTAAGAGAACGCACGACCCCCCTGAGGGGGAAGCGGACGGATCAAGAGGCCCAGCGACCTTGCGGTCCGGGAGATGGCCTCACCCCAAGAGGGGCTTCAACAGCAGGTAATACAGTGAAACAATAGTCGTAATTATTTGGAACCCTTGATTTTGGCCACAATTTCTTCGGCCACATTCCGGGGAGCTTCTTCGTAGTGCGAGAACTGCATGGTGTAGTTGCCGCGGCCCTGGGTCATGCCGCGCAAGGTGGTGGAGTAGGCGAACATTTCGGCCAGGGGCACCTTGGCGGTGACCACCTTGACGCCGGCCCGATCTTCCATGTTCTCGATGCGTCCCCGGCGGCTGTTCAGGTTGCCGATGACGTCGCCCATGTAGTCCTCGGGCACCACGACCTCGACGGCCATGATGGGCTCGAGGATCACCGGAGAGGCCTTTTCGCAGCCGGCCTTGAAGCCCATGGAACCCGCGATCTTGAACTCCATGTCGTTGGAGTCCACGTCGTGGTAGCTGCCGTCGTAGATGGTGATCTTGATGTCGACGCAGGGGTAGCCTGCCAGGACGCCGG
>JANXYT010000114.1 GCA_025355915.1 Holophagaceae bacterium | reverse complement strand
ATGAACCCTCCTTCATGAAATCAGGGTGGCATGGGCCGAGGCGTCGAATCCGATGATCACACCCTTGGCGTTCCGGCAGGTGGTGCAGCTCGACTTCATCCAGAGCCCAGCCTTCACAGCTCTTCCACGAGGCGGTCCAGCAGGCGGTCCGCGTGCCAGCGGAGGATCCCGAAGGTGCAGAAGGCCACCCAGCTCCTGTGCCGGGCCTCCAGACGCAGATGCACCCCTCGCTCATGGGGCGATAGGCGCAATTCCCCGATTTCCTTCGACCCCAGGCGGGAGCGTGTCCAGGAAAGCACGAGTTGCTCACCGTCTTCTGCGAGAGTCCACGGCCCGAAGGGGCGCAGGCACTTCAGGGAAGCGGGCTCCCGTAGGCGGGTGCTGGCGACCTCGAAGGGGGCATCGGAAAGGATCTCAGCTTCGAAACGAAGAACGGGAATCGCCAAGAACACCTCGAACGGAAACCTGTGATGAACAGTGATGACGGCCATCACCGTTCATCACAGGTCGAACTCACTTCACCAGGAATCCGGGCAGGGCGTCGTCCGGCGGGGCCACCAGGTAGGGCTTGCTGGCGTTGTCGCTGGCGGCCAGCAGCATGCCGTGGCTTTCGATGCCCATGAGTTTTCGGGGCGCCAGGTTCGCCACCACCACCACCAGCCGCTGGAGGAGATCAGCCGGTTCATAGGCCTTGCCGATGCCGCCCACAATGGTGCGGTGCTCCAGGCCGATGTCGACCTTCATCTTGATGAGCTTGTCGCTCTTGGGGACGCGTTCGGCTTCGAGCACCCGGCCCACGCGCAGGTCCACCTTGAAGAAGGTGTCAGCATCCACGGTTTCGCGGATCTCCGGCACGTCCAGGGTGACTTTCGTTTCGACGGGTGCCGCCGGGGGCTCCAGTTCACTCAATGCCTTCTCCTTGTCGATGCGCTGGAACAGGGGTTTCGGATCGCCCACGGGGCCGACGGCGGGGCCATCCAGGGCGAAGCCGTGGAAGGTGGTCTCCGCCACCTTGGTGCTATGCCCCAGGCCTTCCCACAGCGTCTGGGCCAGCTCCGGCATCACGGGCGCCACCAGCAGGGCCGTGGCACGCAGGGCCCGGTAAAGGATCGCCAGCACGGCGTCCAATTTGGGATCGTTGACCGGGTCCTTGGCCAGCTTCCAGGGCTCGGCCTTCACGATGTAGCCGTCGAGGGTACGCAAGTAGGTCCAGAGGGCATCGAGGGCCGCGTGGAAATCGTTGGCCCGGGCCTTCTCCAGGTAGTCCGGAAAGACCTCCAGCAACTGGGTCGCCATTTGCTGATC
The DNA here is from genome assembly GCA_025355915.1 of Holophagaceae bacterium. Classification (GTDB taxonomy): domain Bacteria; phylum Acidobacteriota; class Holophagae; order Holophagales; family Holophagaceae; genus Geothrix. The sequence goes on along the minus strand of JANXYT010000114.1, from coordinate 3,825 downwards.
GAGATCGTCCAGGACCGTGGGCAGGGGCACCACGCCACCCCGGTAGCGGTGAATCATGCTGAGGGTGCGGGAGGCCAGATTGCCCAGCCCGTTGGCCAGATCGGCGTTGAGTCGGTCCATGAATCCCTCGAAGCTGAAGCTGCGGTCGTGGCCCACCTGCATGTCCCGCATGAAGTAGAAGCGCAGGGCATCGTTGCCGAAGCGCAGCAGGGTATCCGGGCGGACCACGTTGCCCCTGCTCTTGGACATCTTGTCCTCGCCCATGAGCCACCAGCCTTGGGCCAGGATGGTGGTGGGCTGGAACATGCCCGCGGCCATGAGGAAGGCCGGCCAGTACACGGCGTGGAAGCGGAGGATGTCCTTGCCGACGAGCTGCAGATCCGGTGGCCAGCTGTCATTGGGGCAGCCGGTGAGGTAGTTCAGGAGGGCATCGAACCACACGTAGATGACGTGCTTCTCGTCGCCGGGCACGGGGATGCCCCAGCTGATGCTGGTGCGGCTGATGGAAAGGTCCTGCAGGCCGCCTTCCACGAAGCGCTTCACTTCGTTGAACCGGAAGTCCGGCTGCACAAACTCGGGGTGGTCCTCGAAGTGCTTGAGCAGGCGGTCCTGGTAGGCGCTGAGCCGGAAGAAGTAGGTCTCCTCCTCCAGCTCCACCAGCTGGTGCGCGAGCCCCTGGGCCTGCAGTTCCTTGGCCTGGGTTTCGGTGACGTAGGCCTCGTCGCTCACGGAATACAGCCCCTTGTAGATCGACTTGTAGATGTCGCCCTTGTCCAGCAGCCGCTGGAAGAGCCGCTGCACCTGGGCCTTGTGGTCCTCGTCCGTGGTGCGGATGAAGCGGAAGTGGGTCATGCCCATGCGCTGCCACAGGTCGGTGTAGTTGGCCACCACCTCGTCCGCCAGCTGTTTGGGCGTGATGCCCCGGGCCGCAGCGGCCTTCTCCACCTTCTGGCCGTGTTCGTCCGTGCCCGTCAGGAAGTACACCTGTTCGCCGCGCATGCGGTGGAACCGGGCGATCACGTCCGCCAGCACCGTCGTGTAGGTGTGGCCGATGTGGGGCCGGTCATTGACGTAGTAGATGGGGGTGGTGACGTAGAAGGGCTTGGACACAGGGGCTCCGAGCCTTCCAGTCTACATTGAGTCAGAGCCTTGGCGCTTCCAGCAGGTGGCCACGTGATCATCCACCAGCCCCATGGACTGCAGGTAGGCGTACATGATCGTGGGTCCCACGAAGGTAAAGCCACGCTTCTTGAGGACCTTGCTCAAGGCTTCAGCTTCGGGCGTCACGGCGGGCACCTCTGCCAGGGTCTCCGGACGGTTCACCTTCGTCCGGCCTCCCACGAAGGCCCAGAGGAAGGCGTCGAAACTGCCGAACTCGCGCTGCACTGCCAGGAAAGCCAGGGCATTCTTGCGGGCCGAGAAGACCTTCAGGCGGTTCCGCACGATGCCCGGATCCTGGAGGGCAGCCTCCAGCTCCGCGTCAGTCATCGCCGCGACTTTCGCAGGATCGAAGCCGAGAAAGGCCTTCCGGTAAGCCTCCCGCTTGCGCAGGACGGTGATCCAGCTCAGCCCTGCCTGGGCCCCCTCCAGGATCAGTTTTTCGAAGAGTCGATGGTCGTCGTGCTGGGGAACGCCCCATTCCTCATCGTGGTAGGCGATGTAGAGCGGATCGGTGCCACACCATTCGCAGCGGGGCTTTTCATCCTGGTCCATGCCTCCCCCTTCGCTCCTCTTTCGTAACGCACAATCGGGCGGCAACGCCGCCCGATTGTGCGAAGGGCCAGAGGCCGATTAAGCCTCGACCAGCGTCGCCTTGATGATCCGATCATTGGCCTTGATGGCTTTGACGACTTGGATGTCGGCGTCCGCCACGCACTGGCCAAAGACGGTGTGGACACCGTCGAGGTGGCCGGGGGCGCTGCCGTTGCAGATGAAGAACTGGCTGCCGCCGGTATCCTTGCCGGCGTGGGCCATGGAAAGGGCGCCCAGCTTGTGCTTGTGTGGATTGCCCGCCGTCTCGCACTTGATCTTCCAACCGGGACCGCCGGTACCGGGACTCCCCGAGGCGCCAGACTTGGTATTGGGGCAGCCGCCCTGGATGACGAAATCGGGAATCACCCGATGGAAGGCGAGTCCGTCGTAGAAGCCCGACTCGATGAGCTTCACGAAGTTCGCAACCGTTCCGGGCGCCTCCTTCGGGAAGAGTTCCAGGTTGATATCGCCCTTGTCGGTCTGGAAGAGCACGTGGGTCATGGTTCACCTCTCTGAGTCAAACCACCAGAATAGGATCCATCCCCATTCGAGTCAGCATGAACTTCCTGCCTGCCCGGCTGCGCCCAAATGATCGGCCTGAGATCCCACGGGCATGGGAACCACTGAGGATCGGCGACACGTGGAATGGTTCCGCCTGACGGACCGTGGTTCTGTCCTGTTCGCAGGGCTATCCTTCCGGCATGGTAAGGCTCGGCAGGAACCCCGGCAGCAGGGCGACAAACGGCCTGAATGATTGGATGATGGACCCCACGATGACTGAACCGACGTTTCCCTCCCGCGCACCTTCGCGCCAAGTCCGCGAGCTGCTCGACATGATCAAGTTCGAACACACCGTGTTCGCTTTGCCCTTCGCCTTGCTCGGCGCACTGGGCGCGGCGCAGGGTCTCCCCCCGTGGCGCACCGCCCTGTGGATTCTGGCGGCCATGGTGGGCGCCCGCACCGCAGCCATGACTTTCAACCGACTCGTGGATGTGGATGTGGATGGGGATAACCCCCGCACGACTGATCGCGCCCTGCCTGCGGGCCGCGTGTCCAGACTTGGAGCGATGGCGCTCATGAGCGCGGGCATCATCCTGTTCGGGGTGGCCGCCGGGGCGCTGGGCCCCCTCACCTGGGCCCTCTCGCCCCTGGCCCTGGTCATCATCCTGGGCTATTCACTCTGCAAGCGCTTCACGGCATGGGCCCATGTGGTGCTTGGGTTGTCCCTCTCCGGCGCCCCCCTGGGGGCCTGGATCGCCGTGGCGGGGCGCATCGAGGCACCGGCCCTGTGGCTATCTGGGGGGGTGCTGGCCTGGACCGCGGGTTTCGACATCCTCTACGCGCTGCAGGACGAGGCTTTCGACCGGTCGAAAGGCCTCCACTCGATCCCATCGCGGCTTGGCACCCGCAGAGCGCTGAGCCTCTCGCGGAGCCTGCATGTCGCCGCCATTCTGTGCTGGGGGATCTTCAACCACCAGATGGGTGGCCACCTGTGGCCCTGGGCCGGCTGGGGCGTGGTTGCGGCCATGCTGGTGCGGGAGCAGTGGCTGGTACGGAACGGGGATCTCTCCCAAATCGACCAGGCTTTCTTTACCCTGAACAGCTTAATTGGACTCGTGTTTTTCACAGGCCACGTTTTGGAATGGTGGCTTTCGAGGTCACTGCTGGCGCCTCTCTAGATCCTTGGTTGTAAGAAGGCGAGTCGTTCCCTCAGGGATTCCCAGGTATGCTGGGGGGCCATGTCCATTCATCAGCCCGAACGCCGCCGCGCCGTGCGCTCCAGCCGTCCTGATTCCGTGCGTTGGCTCACGGTGATGGTCGTCTTCAGCCACCGCACCTTCCGCTGGTCCCTCACTCGCCAGATGATGCTCTGGGGAATCGGCGGGATTATGGGATTTTCGGCCCTCGCGATGATCGGGTCCGGCTACGGATTCTGGGCGACGAAGAAGATCATGAGCTTCGGCCGACTCCAGAAAGAGACGCTGGAGCAGCAGGATCAGCTGCGTTCCTCCCTCGACCAGGCCCAAGCCTTGGAGGCTGAGGTAAATACCTTGCGGAAGCAGCATACCGAGT
>JANXYT010000066.1 GCA_025355915.1 Holophagaceae bacterium | reverse complement strand
CATCAACAGCTTCGGCCTCATCCAGCAGAAGCTCGCGGACATGGCCACCAAGATCTTCGTGTGCGAGGCCCTGAACTTCCGCACCGTGGGCTACATCGCCGAGGCCCTCCACACCACCAGCTGGGACAGCCCCACCGCCGGGGCCGACAAGATGGCTGCCATCGACGAGTACACCATCGAGTGCAGCATCTCCAAGGTGTGGGCCAGCGAGGCGCTCTTTTTCGTGGCGGATGAGGCCGTGCAGGCCTATGGCGGCTATGGCTTCAGCGCCGAGTATCCCCCCGAGAAGGCCCTGCGCGACTGCCGCATCAACCGCATCTTCGAGGGCACCAACGAGATCAACCGCCTCCTCATCGCGGGCACCCTGCTCAAGCGCGCCATGAAGGGCGAGCTGCCCCTCATGCAGTTCGGCCAGCAGGTGGCCAAGGAGATCTCGAATCCCCCCAAACCTGAGACCTTCACCGGCCCCCTCGCCCGCCTCAAGCACGGCGTGGAATTGAGCAAGCGCCAGTGCATGCTGGCGGCGGGCCTCGCCGTGCAGGTGCTGGGCCAGAAGCTCATCGACAACCAGGAGGTCATGGCCCGCATGAGCAACATGCTCATGGAGATCTACGCCATGGAAAGCGCCGTGGTGCGGGCCGAGCGCATGGTGGAGTCCGGCCACCGCTGGGCCCAGATCGCCCGGGACATGACCGAACTCTACGTCAACGAAAGCTGGCACAAGGTCCACGGCGATGCGCGCATGCTCTGCGCCGACGTGGTGGAAGGCGAGGCCCTGCGCCACGCCCTGGCCGGCGTGAAGGCCTTCACCGAATTCCATCCCACCAGCAGCGCCCGGCTGCGGGGTCGCATTGCCTCGGAGTTGATCCAGAAGGGGATCTATCCGATCGAGGTGGCCTAGCTACAGCGCCGCCGCTGCAGGCAGCGAAAAGGAAAGGGCCCCGATTGGTTGGGGCCCTTTCCTTAAGTCAAGTAGCTCAGCGCCGGATCTCTCGGCCCCCACCACGGTTTTCACCGCCGGAGGGACGGGAGGGCTCGGGCGCTGATTCGCGCCGTTCCTCTCTGGGGCGCTCGTGCGGTGCCTCGGCCTTGGGTGCGGGGCGGGACTCCCGCTCGGCGGGCCGAGGCTGAGGAGGGTCCGGACGGCGCTCCTCCCGGTCGAACCGGGGACGGGATTCCGCGGGGCGCTCCCGGGGTACGGGCGTGGCCTCGATTCTCCGCTCGGGTTGGGGTTCGGACCTTCGCTCCCTAGCGGGGTCCACTCTGCGCTCCTCAACGCGAGGGCGGGGTTCCAGCGTCCGGTCCCGGGGAGCCGGATCCACGCGGCGCTCCTCCGTTCGGGGGCGGGGTTCCGGGGTGCGTTCCCGGGGGACGGGGTCGCCCCGATGCTCAGGGGCAATCTCCCGGCCACGGTCCGCGGGGCGGTTCTCGGGCACTCGCTCGCGCGGCGTGAAGCGCTCGGCGGGCGCGGTTCGGCGAACCTCGAAGGGGATACGAGACGAGCCGGTCGCAGGCGCACCTGAGCCGGGTCGCCCATCGGCGGCACCCGCAGGGCGAAGGTCGCGACGGATGATGGTGCGGCCGGTGGCAGCCTGGGCCTGGCGCTCGTAGGCGCCCACCCGGTCCCGGTTCACGTCCCGCCGGAAGGCAGTCTGCATCTGGCCCGGATTGCGAAATTCAGTCTGGGACACCACGAGCGGCGCGCGCAGCCACGGCGCCCGGAGGTCGCGGCCTCCGCCGCCGGTCCAGGTGGTGCCTCCCGTGCCGCCGTTGAAGGTGCGGAGCACATGGGCGTCCGAGTAGATCCGGGTATTCACGTTCACCACGTTGATGTAATTGACGGACACCACATTCCAGGCGTAGCCGCCGCCCCAGGCACCGTAGCCCCAGTGGGCGGGCGTGTTGTAGTAGCCCAGCGGCGCCCACCCGTAGTATCCAGGCGTGTAGTTCCAGGCCACCCAGGCAGGGCTGTAGTTGACGCCGGGAATCCAGAACCAGCCGACCCCCAGGCTCCAGTGCCAGCGGCCGTGGTGGTAGGCGACATAGGCCCAGGGTTCGTCCGAAACCCAGGTCATGCCGCCGGAATAGGGGGCCCAGCGACCCTGATAGTACGGGCGCCAGTCTTCGGCGACCCCGTTGGGCTGCCAGACTTCCCCGAATTCCTCGGAGTGGACCCAGCGGCCGTGGTTGTCGAGCTCGTCCGCGTAGTAGCGGATCTCGGAAGGAACGCGGTCCCAACTCTCACCGCGCCGGACAATCACCGCGCGGTCGCTCCAACGGTCGAAGTCATCGCCGTCGTAGGTGTTGAATCTGCGAACCCGGTCGAGGCTGTCCTGGGGGCTGTAGACCGTCAGGCGGTCGCCCGCGGGGATCTGAGCCTCACCCCGCTCATTGGCGAAGGTCACGCGGCCGCTGTGGACCTTCAGCCGCACCAGCTTGTCGCGCTCGGCCTCCACCGTGAAGGCGCCTTTGTCGAAGCAGCTGGCCGAGCCCGATGCCGTGTCCACGCGGAACCGGGTATCGGATTGTCCGCCCAGCAACACCCGCAGGCGACCGTAGTCCAGGCGGAGCAGCACCTGCTTCTCACCTTTCCGGTCGGTGAAAAGGGTGGCGATGGTGAACCGCGTGGCACCGCCAAAAGCGACGCGCGTGCCGTCACCCAGTTGCAGAACGCCACGACCGCGGCTTTCCACGACATCGCCCTCAGCGATGGGTGTGCCTCGGCTCAGCGTTTCATCCAGATCACCCTTGCGGATGCGGACATCGCCTTCCAGGGCGCGCACCATGGCATAGCGTTCTGGCGCTTCGCCCTGGTAGGTCTCGTCATCGGCCGGGGCCGGGGTTTGGGGAGCAGCCGCCAGAATCGCAGCTGGAAGCAGCAACAGGGCAAGTCGGGAAGAGGTGAAGGTCGCGCTCATGGTCCCTCCGCGGGGTTGGATGCCGACCCCCTTAGGATCGGTTCCCCAGGGTGGACAGCCAGGGTCGTGCCAAAAAGACAGTCTTCAGTCTTCAGTCTTTGGGGAAGGGGGCGAGGGCGGTACCTGCCTTGGCAGGCTCCGAGTGCGGCCCTAGGATGGCCAAGCCCGGCAGGAGGCCCATCCAGGGAATGGACCATTGCCGTGGGGCCCCTTTGTCCACCTCGCCAGCCGCCACCTCCAGGCGATCCCGAAGAAAGCGCAGATGGATATCCCGCCCAGGGGGCAACGGCAAGTGGATCGCCCGGGCCGTGGCGGGATGCACCACGGTGAGGAACCCTTCCCCATCCTCAAGGATCCAAAGCAACCCTCTCAGGAACGGCCTGAAGTCGTCCGCGCACCAACGCAATCCGCCCAGACCCTGACTCAAGGGCGAATCCTCCGGAAACATCCAGGTGCCCGAAGCCGTCCCAAGGGGCAGGCCACCATCCCGCCAGACCATGAGCGGACGTCCGGGGAGGCCGGTCTGCAGGCGGAGAATCCCCCGGGCATCCCGGATTCTCAACGTGCCGTCGCCCGAGAGCCAGACCGCCACCGGCCCCGTGGAGGATGCCGGGACCCAGGGTGGTTCCTCTTGGGCGAGGCGAGCCCCGGCCTGCCAATCCAAGGGTTGAAGCCGTTCCCAGGGGAGGCGCGGGCGGCCCTGGGCCGCCAGGCTCGGCGCACTCAGCGCCGCAACCGTCAGGAGGAGGGTGCCCAGCCGCACAGGGCCTCCAGATTGCGGGTGGTCATCTCGGCGAGTTTCGCGGAGGGGATGCCCCGCAACTCGGCCACGGCATCGGCGGTATACCGCACGAAGCTTGGCTCATTGGGCTTGCCCCGATGGGGCACGGGGGCGAGGAACGGCGCGTCCGTCTCCACCAGGATGCGATCCCCGGGAGCCCAGGCGGCCACCTCGCGCACGGCCTCCGCCTTCTTGAAGGTGGCGATGCCCGAGAAGCTCAGGTAGAAGCCCAGATCCAGCGCGCGCGCGGCGAAGGTGCGATCCTCGCTGAAGCAGTGGATGATCCCCCGGACCGAGTCCCCGCCCTCCTCCTCCAGGATTCGGAGGGTAGCTTCGGGCGCGGATCGGGTGTGGATCATCAAGGGTTTACGGATCGCCTTCGCCAGGCGGATCTGGGCCCGGAAGGCCTTCTCTTGGATATCCCGCGGGCTCAGGTCGTAGTGCCAGTCGAGCCCTGTCTCGCCCACGAAGCGCACGGACGGATCGGCCAGCATCGTCCCAAGGGCGGAACCCACCTCCGGGGACCAGCTTTTCGCCTCGTGGGGATGTACCCCCAGACTGGCCTGGATGCCCGGCATCCGGGTGGCAAGCTCCAGCACCGCCCTGGAGTCCTCCAGATCCGTGCCGACGGCGATGAAACCGGAGACCCCCTGGGCCCGGGCCCGGGCAAGGGTGGCCTCCACCTGGTCTGTGGCCAGGTGGGAGCCGGTGAGATGGCAGTGCGCGTCCACGAGCATGTCGCCATGATCTCACGGAGGCTCGAGGGCGCTCCGCAAACGAAAGATGCTCTGCCCAGCCGGGGGACCTTTGACCGCCCCTCATGTGACCTTGGGCACGAACCACGGGCAGGTGTTCCCAACCCCTGCATCCTGTAAGGATCCGGAGCCGCCGTGTCTTCCCTCTTTCCCATCCCCCCCGAGAGTCAGCTGCCACGCATGCTGCGCGTGAAGGATGGGTTGTTGGACGGCCTGGGCCGGAGCATCACCTACCTCCGCGTGTCCGTCACCGAGCAATGCAACCTGGCTTGCGTCTACTGCAAGCCGCGGACGGGAACCCTCGAGCGCATGGAAGCTCCAGCCATGAGCCGGAACGAGGTCGTCCAGCTGGTGAAAGTGTTCACCAGCCTCGGCATCCGGAAGGTGCGGCTCACGGGCGGGGAACCCCTGCTGCGCCGCGATCTCGAAACCATCATCGCGGGCATCAGCCCCGAGGTTGAAGGCCGCGTGCATCTCACCACCAATGGCATCCACCTGGCCCGCCGGGCCCGGGCCCTGCGGGACGCAGGCCTATCCGGGGTCAACGTCAGCCTCGATGCGGCAGACCGTGGCACGTTTGAGCGCCTCACCGGGAAGGATGGGCTGAGCAAGGTGCTGGCCGGGCTGGAAGCCGCCCGCTCCGTGGGGTTGAAGACCAAGCTGAACGCGGTGGTGCTGCGTGGCTGGAACGAGGATCAGATCCTGCCACTGGCCCGGCTCGCTCAGCAGGACGGCATCCAGGTGCGCTTCATCGAATTCATGCCCTACCAGGGCAACGGTTGGGGCAAGGACCAGTTCATGCCCGCGGCCGAGATCCTGCGGATCGTCCAGGAAGGCCTGGGCACCGAACTCGTGGAAGAGCCTGGATTCGGGCTGGAGGAAGGCCCCGCGCGGCTCTTCCAGATTCCGGGAAGCGAGGGCAAGGTGGGCGTGATCTCCACCCTCAGCGCCGACTTCTGCGACCGCTGCAACCGGGTGCGCCTCACCAGCCGCGGGCAATTGCGGGCCTGCCTCTTCGGGAACCAGTCCGTGGACCTGCTCGAACCGCTCCGCAACCACGCCTCCCACGAGGATCTCGTCCATCTCATCCGGCAGACCCTCACCGAGAAGCTGGATTGCCACCCCATGCGCCGGGGCGAACATCCGGAACTCTCCCAGGGCATGTGGCAGGTGGGTGGATGAAGTCAGGCCTGCTGCTGCTGAGCGGTGGCAGCGGCAACCGCATGGGGGCGCCCAAACATGCCCTTGATCACCCGGCAGGAGGATCCTGGGGGGGGTACCTGGTGCGGATCTTCGAGTCCGTGTTCCCCCATGCGCCGATCCAGGTGCTGGGCGATCCCCTACCCGATCGGCCCGGCCTGCCGCGCCTCGATGATCCCCGGGAAGGGCCTGCAGTGGCCCTGCGGACGTGGGCGGCGGCCGAGGCGCCCGAGGTGGATCGTTGGTGGGTGGTGGCCTGCGATCAGGTGCGCTGGACCTCGGAACGGCTCACCGAATGGGCCCGAATCTGCGAGCTCGAGGATCCTGAGGCCAGGCGCTGGATCCTGGCCCTTCACGGCGGGCACCTGCAATCGCTAGGCGGATGGCTCCCTTCGGCCCTGCGTCCGGCCCTGGCCGCCTCCACAGCGCGCTCCCTGATGGCCCTGTCCACTTCCCTGCCCCACATCACCGTGCCCCGCGAAGGCGAGGAATGGGTGGATGTGGATACGCCGGAAGAGCGCGGTGCCTTTGAAAACAAAGGTTCCTCCGGGAATTGAGCAACAAGAAACGCGGGGCCTGATTCTCCGCGATCTGCGCGGTCCGTGCCTTCTGTGTCACGCCGTCTTGGCCCCGGGAACTTCGGATGAACCGAAAGTCAGCCCAGCCGCTTCCGCACCAGCCGCTCGACGGGCACGCCGCCCTTGAGGTGGCTTTCGATGATCTCCGGC
>JANXYT010000081.1 GCA_025355915.1 Holophagaceae bacterium | reverse complement strand
GACATCCCCATGGAGGAGGAGGTCAAGCGCATCCTCCAGCACGCCACGGCGGAAAGCGCGAAGCTCAACCACAAGCACGTGGGCGCCGAGCATCTCCTCCTGGGGATGCTCCGGGAAGAAGGCTGCCTGGCCGGGCGCCTGCTGAAGGAATCCGGCGCGGATCTCATCGCGGCCAAGGAGATCCTGCTGGAAAGCAGCAAGGAAGAGAAGATCGCGAAGAAGAAGAAGGAGCACCCTCTTCTCTCAGAGTTTGCGCGCAACCTTTCGGAAATGGCCGAGCGCGGCATCTTCGACAACCTCATCGGCCGGGATTCGGAGGTCGAGCGCATCGTCCAGATCCTCAGCCGTCGGCGCAAGAACAACCCGATCCTGCTGGGCGAGGCTGGCGTGGGCAAGACCGCCATCGTGGAGGGCCTGGCCCAGAAGATCCATGAGGGCGTGGTGCCTCCCAGTCTGGCTGACAAGCGGATTTACGCCCTGGATCTCAGCCTTGTGGTGGCTGGTACCAAGTACCGCGGGCAGTTTGAGGAGCGGTTGAAATCCATCATTTCGGAGGCCAGCAAGGATCCGAGCGTGGTGCTGTTCATCGACGAGATCCATTCGCTCATCGGCACAGGCGCCGCCGAGGGCAGCCTGGACGCCGCGAACATCCTGAAGCCGGCTCTGAGCCGCGGTGAGATCCAGTGCATTGGCGCGACGACGCACAAGGAGTACGCCAAGTACATCGACAAGGACCGCAGTCTGGTGCGGCGCTTCCAGCCCGTCACTGTGAATCCGCCGGATGAGGCCGAGAGCCTGCGCATCATCGAAGGCATCCGCAGCCGCTACGAGCTGTTCCACCGGGTCCGGTACACGCAGAAGACCATGGAAGCTTCCGTCTACCTGTCCAACCGCTACATCACAGACCGGTTCCTTCCTGACAAGGCCATCGACTTGCTGGACGAGGCCGGTGCCCGGGTGAAGCTGCGGGTCGGCCCCGGCGGGGCCTCGCCCGAGGGCCACACCCACGAGGAAGAGCTGCATCGCGTCATCAACGAGATGAACGAGGCCGTGCTCAGCCGGGACTTCGAGAAGGCGGTGTTGCTGCGCCAGAAGGAACTGCAGTTGCGGGACGAGATCCAGAAGGACCGCTCGGACCTGACGGACGAGGACTATGCCAACTTCCCCGAAGTCCTGGAACAGGACATCGAGGATGTGGTGGCGAGCTGGACCGGCATTCCCGTGAAGGCACTCAAGGGCGACGAGAAGGCCATCCTCGTGAACATGGAACCCAGGCTGAACGAGCGGGTCATCGGCCAGCCCGAGGCCGTGAGCGCCGTGGTGCGTGCGGTCCGTCGCGCCCGCACCGGCCTCAAGAATCCCAACCGTCCCATGGGATCGTTCCTCTTCCTCGGACCCACCGGCGTGGGCAAGACGGAACTGGCCAAGATGCTGGCCACCTTCCTGTTTGGCGATGCCAAGAAGATGATCCGCTTCGATATGTCCGAGTACATGGAGAAGCACGAGGTCTCCAAACTGCTCGGGGCCCCTCCGGGGTACGTGGGCTACGAGGAAGGGGGCATGCTGACGGACCGCATCCGGCGCAATCCCTACTGTGTCCTGCTCTTCGACGAGATCGAAAAGGCCCACCCCGACCTGATCAACATCCTCCTGTCGATCTTCGACGATGGCCAGGCTTCGGACGCGTTCGGGAACCTCGTGGACTTCAAGAACACCATCATTATCATGACGTCCAATGTGGGCAGCCGGGAGCTGTTGACGGAGAAGAACCTCGGCTTCGTTGAGCAGGATGGCCGTCCCGACGCCAAGGCCAGCGACGCCATGAAGGTCCTGAAGCGCACGTTCACGCCCGAGTTCCTGAACCGCATCGACGAAATCGTGGTGTTCAACCGGCTGGGCGACGACGAGCTGCGCAAGATCGTCCGCCTGCTGGTGGAGGATCTCAATGCCACCATCCTGAAGCACAAGCTGTCCATCACCCTGACGGACGCCGCCTGCGACTGGCTGGTGAAAACCACCCTGCGCGACCGCGCCTATGGCGCCCGGCCTTTGCGGCGGGCCATCCAGAAGCAGGTGGAGGATCCCCTCGCCGAACTGATGGTCGGCCAGGACACGATGCCTTCGGGCATGGTGAACTTCGATCTGGTGGACGGAAAGCTCGTCCCCACCTTGTCTGATACCGGAGACGTGGCCGCTGGCCAGGAAACCCATCTGGTCGGAGTACCTGAATGACGCAGCGAAACATGATTTTGAACCGGGTTCGGCCCCGGTGGTGCAGGGGCCTGCTGTCCCTTGCCCTCGTGGCAGGCTGTGCCCTTCCGGTGCTTGGTCAGGATATCGAACCCATCGTCACGATCGAAGTGGTCGGCGCCCAGAAGCAGACGGCGGAGACCGTGATCTTCAAGTCGGGCGTGAAGGTGGGTGACGACATTCGCAACCTGGATTTCTCGGCGGTGCTCGAGAAACTCTGGGCCAGCGGATCGTTCGATGACATCAAACTCGAACTGGAAGATGCCACTGGCGGGAAGAAGCTGGTCATCCGCATCAAGGAACGGCCCCTGATCAAGGAAATCGACTACCGCGGCGGCACCGAGGTGGGGCTCACCAACATCAAGGACAAGGTCAAAGAGAAGAAACTCACCATCAATCCGGACACGGTCTACGACCCCGAATCCGCGCGCAAAATCAAGAACCTGATCGTGGAGCAGGCTGGGGAAAAGGGGTTCCGGAATCCGGTGGTGGACATTACCCTCGAGCCCATGGCCGGTGGGGTGGCCCGCCTGGTGTTCGACATCAAGGAAGGCGGCAAGGCCAAGATCTACACGGTGGCCTTCAAGGGGAACCAGGTGTTCACCAGCTCCCAGCTGCGCGCTGTCATGAAGAAGACCCGTCGGCATTGGATGTTCAGCTGGCTCACCACCCACGACCTGCTCGTGGACAAGAACATGGAAGAGGATCTCGAGAACCTCAAGAAGGCCTACTGGAAGCTCGGCTACAAGGATGTCTTCGTCGGCAAGCCCATCATCGAGGTCGAGGACCGCACCTCCGCCAAACAGAAGAAGAAGAACGAGAAGCGGGTGAAGGCGGCGAAGTCGCCCAAGTACGATCTCCGGGCCACCCTTACCATTCCCATCCTGGAGGGCGAGCGCTTCTTCGAGGGCACCTTCAAGACCGAGGGCGGCAAGCTCTTCCGGGACACCTTCTACCAAGGGAAGTACGCGGAGGTGAAGCGGGACAATCAGTCTTTCCTCAAGAAGTTCTTCAACATCAAGCCGTCTCTGGAGGCTCCCAAGCCTGGCGACAAGCCCGTGCCCTTCGATCTGGATGCCGTGAACCAGACGGTGGAAAAGCTGAAGGAAGCCTATTCCAACCACGCCTACATCATGTTCCGCGCCGAGAAGCAGCTCGATGTGCGCGAAGAGGGTGGCGTCAAGAAGGTGGACACCCTGCTGAAGCTCGATGAGGGCGAGGCCTATACGGTCCGCAGGATCGAATTCGAAGGCAACCTCACCACCAAGGACAAGGTGCTGCGCCGCAGCATGCTCATGCGCGAGGGCGATCCCTTCCAGGTCGACCGGTTCAAGGATTCGCTGCTGAGCATCAGCCAGTTGAGCTTCTTCGACGTGAAGAACTCCGAGCCCAAGGTGGATCCGATTCCAGACAAGCCCCAGGTGGATATCGTCATTCGTGGCGAGGAGGCGGGCGTCAACGAGGTGCTCTTCCAGGGCGGGTATGGCTCGCTGTTCGGGTTCTCCCTGGGCGTGAGCTTCTCCACCCGGAATCTGGGCGGCGGCGGCGAGACGCTGTCCGTCAGCTACAACGGCGGCAAGTTCTCCAAGAATGTTTCGGTCGGGTTCACCGAACCCTACGTTTTCGACCTCCCCTATTCCTTCTCCACGTCGATTTCCAACGGGTCCGCCGACTACGATGCCTCCCGTGTGGGCGTGGCCAACGCGTACAAGCAGTTCACCCGCAGCGTGGGCGTGTCCGTGGGCGCGCGCCTCAGCAATTGGCTCCCCGACAAGTCCTGGGCCTTCTTCACGACCTACTCGACGGGCTACAGCTTCCGCCTGATCCGCATCGAGGGCGGCCGCAACTTCTACTTCCGGGACATCCCGAACCAGCTCACCTCCACGTTCAGCCAGAGCCTGTCTTACAGCACGGTGAACCACCAGTTCAAGCCCACCCAGGGCACCCGGGTGTCCTTCGGACTGGAATACGGCGGCTGGCAGTTCGGTGGCGACAAGCCCTTCCTCCGCGCCACCTGGGACTTCGCCAAGTTCGCCAACCTGGCTGAGCGCCACATCTTCGCCCTGAACATGAGCTACGGGTACCTGCAGAACCTTGGCCGCGAGGAACTGCCGCTGTACGATCTCTACCGGCCTGGCGGCGAGAACAGCATCCGTGGCTACCGCTACGGCCAGGTGGGCAGCGTCCTCCTGGACAACAACCAGCAAGCAGTGGTCGTGGGCGGCAACAAGCAGTTCGTCGCCAATGTCGAGTATCAGTTCAAGATCGCCGATCAGTTCCGCCTGGTCTTCTTCTAT
>JANXYT010000058.1 GCA_025355915.1 Holophagaceae bacterium | reverse complement strand
CTGGAGGTGAACCCCACCCTGGTGTTCCCCATCATCGACAAGATGCTGGGCGGTCCCGGCGAGCCGCTGAAGAACCTGCGAACCATGACTGACATCGAACAGAGCATCTTCGACGGCATCCTCAAACTGCTGTTGGAGGATATGCGCGAATCCTGGCGCGGCATCGTGGACCTGGACTTCCGCATCCAGGCCCGGGAGACCAGCCCTCAGCTCATCCAGATCGTGGCACCCAACGAGGTGGTGCTGCTGGTGGTCTTCGAGGTGAAGATGGGCCCGGTCAGCGGCATGATCAACCTCGCCATCCCGAGCATCATCCTGGAACCCATCTCCAGCAAATTCGACCAGGAGATGTTCACGGGCTACAAGAAGTCCTCCACCTACGAGGAGGCCAGCCTGCTCATGGCCAGCCTGAAGCGCTGCTCCATGGAGGCAGCCGCCGAGATCCGCGGCACCAGCCTCAGCATGGATGAGCTGCTTCAACTGAAAACGGGCGACCTGATCCCGTTGACCAAGCGCTTCGACGCAGAGCTCGACCTTTGTGTGGATGGCATCCCGCGATTCATGGGCCTGGTGGCCCTGAATCCCAACGGGAAACGTGTATTCCAAGTGACCGGCAGCCGGTTGGAGGGGTGAACGATGGATGCCCGAGATACCGAAGTTTTCCAAAAAGTTGGCGGCGCCTTTGCGGAAAGCATGGCATCCGTGTTTTCCATGTTGACGGGCCGTGAGTTCCAGGTGAAATCGGCGCCGGGTGAGCTGCTGGAGACGCCTGCCATCGCCGCGTTTCATGAAGCCACCGGAATCCTGGTCAAGGCCAACTACCAGAAGGGTCTGAACGGCACCCTCTTCTTCACCCTTCCGCTCAAGGAAGGCACCATGCTGGTGGATCTCATGCTGGGCGGCGAAGGCACGTCAGCAGAGGATTTGGTGGGGGATTCCAAGGACGCCCTGGCGGAAACCTTCAACCAGATCATGGGCAGCGCCAACCAGACCCTGTCGGATCTGGCCGGCGAAACCTTCGCCATCGCCCACGTGGACATCCTGGCCGTGACGCCTGACGCCGCTGCCTTTGCCGAACACTTGGGCCCGGGCGCCTTTCAGGACATCGTCCTGCCCACCAGCCAGGACTCCCTGAACACCACCGTCCATCTCCTCCTCCCCGACCTCCTGCTGCAGCAGCTCAAGCGGAAACTCGGCCTGGCCGAAGCGGTACCAGCGCCCGTCCCGGTCTCCGTGGCGGCCACCTTGCCGGCCCCCACGCGCCAAGCGCCCATGGCCTCCGGGCCCGCGCCCGATGCCGGCAATCTGGACCTGCTCCTGGACATTCAGCTGCCGGTGGTCGTACGCATGGGGCAGACCGAGATGCAGATGGGAGAGTTGCTGAAGCTCACCCCCGGCTCCATCCTGGAGCTCAACCGCAGCGCCGATGCGCCCGTGGAGCTGCTCGTCAACGGCAAGCTCATCGCCAAGGGAGAGGTGGTCGTGGTGGACGGCAACTTCGCGTTCCGCATCACCGAGATTGATACCCGCGCCGCGAGGATCCGCAGCCTGGCCTAATGCTGTCCGGGGGTTTCGCGCTTGCGCGCATACCCCCGGGGCCCCCGCGCTCATCCCGGCGCAGCCGGGCTTCGCTTTGCCCAACTCCCTTCGTGTGGGCCGTCCTGTGCGGCTGATCGGCCACAGGGTGTGTCCATCCGGTTGCCGCAGGGCGGGTGGGAGGCACCACATTGGATTCGGGGCATCATCGCGCTAAGTTGGAATCAATAGCCGGGAGGCTCCCATGTGTGGAATCGTCGGATACATCGGACAACAGGGTGCCGCGGGCATTCTGGTGAATGGCCTCCGGAGCCTGGAATACCGGGGCTACGACAGCGCTGGCGTGGCCCTCTCCTCTGGCTCCGGCGTGTTCAACATCATCCGTGCCTCCGGCAAGCTGGTGAATCTCGCCAATAAAGTCGATCTGTCCGACCCGACCCCCCTCGGCATCGGCCACACGCGCTGGGCCACCCACGGCCGTCCCACGGAGGAGAACGCCCACCCCCACCGCAGCGCGGACGGGCAGGTGGTGGCAGTCCACAACGGCATCTTCGAGAACTTCCTGGAGCTGCGCGCGGAGTTGAAGGCCGCCGGAGAGACCTTTCACTCCGAGACAGACACGGAATGCTTTCCCGTGATGGTGTCCCACCTGATGAAGCAGGGGCGCTCCTTCTCCGAGGCCTTCCGCGAGGCCCTTGGCCGCATGAAGGGAATCTACGCCCTGGCCTGCCTCCATGCCACGGATCCCGACCGCATCCTGGCCGCCCGCAGTGGCCCCCCCATGGTGCTGGGCCTCGGCGAAGGCGAGACCTTCCTGGCCTCGGACGTCGTGCCCCTCCTGACCCATACCCGCCGAGTGATCTTCATGGAGGACGGCGACCTCGTGGAACTCACCCGCGACGGCGCGCGGATCTTCCGCCTGGATGGCAGCGAGGTGCAGCGCCCGGTCCACACCATCCCCTACGATCCAGTGGCGGCTGAGAAGGGTGGCTACAAGCACTTCATGCAGAAGGAAATTTTCGAGCAGCCCCAGGCCCTGTCCAACACGCTGCTGAACCGCCTGCCATTGGACGGCGAAGCCATTCCCCTGGACCTGCCCTTCACCGAGCAGGATCTCGCCGGGCTGACCCGCATCCACATCGTGGCCTGCGGCACCAGCTGGCACGCTGGCCTGGTGGGCAAGTTCCTCATCGAGCAGTTGAGCCGTGTGGCGGTGGAGGTCGATTACGCCAGTGAGTACCGCTACCGCGAACCCGTGATCCAGCCCGGCACGCTCATCATCGGCATCACCCAGAGCGGCGAAACCGCCGACACCCTGGCCGCCATGAAGGAGGGTGCGGCCCGTGGCGCCCGCACTTTGGCCATCTGCAACGTCATGGGCTCCACGGCCACCCGGCAGTGCGAGGCCACGATCCTCACCCACGCGGGGCCCGAGATCGGCGTGGCCTCCACCAAGGCCTTCACCACCCAGCTCGCGGTGCTGACCCTGCTGGCGCTGAAGCTTGGCGAGGCCAGGGGCACCGTCGATCCCGTTCTCAGGGCCGAACTGCTGCAGGGCCTTCGCGAACTCCCCGCCCATCTGGAACGGCTGAACAGCCTGGAACCGAAGATCATCCAGTGGGCCCAGCGGTGGAAGGACGCCAAGGACTTCCTCTACCTGGGCCGTGGCCCCTGCTACCCCATCGCCCTGGAGGGCGCGCTGAAGCTGAAGGAGATCTCGTACATTCACGCCGAGGGCTACCCGGCGGGCGAGATGAAGCACGGTCCCATCGCCCTCATCGATCAGACCCTGCCCGTGGTGGCCCTCATGCCCAGGGATGCCCACCGGGAGAAGACCCTCAGCAACCTCCAGGAGGCCGCCGCCCGCGATGGCCGCATCCTGGCCCTGGTCACCGAAGGCGACACCGGCCTTTCGGGGATCGCCGAAGATGTGCTGGAGCTGCCCGCCGTCCATCCCTGGCTGACCCCCATCGTCTACGCCGTCCCCCTGCAGCTGTTGGCGTACCACATCGCCGTCCTGCTCGGCTGCGACGTGGACCAGCCCAGAAACCTGGCGAAATCCGTGACCGTGGAATAGAAAAGAATTTCCCAAGAATTCACGGCAACCCGGCATGGGCGCCCCAAGATGGGTGCGGAATATGGCTCCCCGATGGAGGTCGCCATGGTCGCCCATTCCCTCCGCCGCCCTGATCCTGGGCTTCCCGCGCCGCTCGATTGGATCCTCATCCTGGTCGGCGCCCTGTTCGCCTGGCTCTACTGGCCCGCCACCTATCACTGATCAGCAAGCGTGTGAATTTCCAGGCGAGGACCAGTTCTGGGCCCGATCCTGTAGGTGCACCGTGGTCTCGCGGAATGGAGGTCGCCATGGCTACCCATATCCACACAAACACCCATCCCCTTCTTCCCCTCCAACGATTCGCCGTGGGACATCCCTACCCCGCCGACTGGCTGCTTCTGACCTTGGGAACCCTGGCCGCCCTCCTGCTCTGGGTGTGGAATTCCTAGCGGGAGCTCCGGGCTCTGGAGGCTCGACATCCCGCTCCATTCCGCTAGAATAGAGCGTCCTATTGGCGCGTAGCTCAGCGGTAGAGCACCACCTTGACACGGTGGGGGTCCGCGGTTCGAGACCGCGCGCGCCAACCAGCTAGAGGCCGCTTTTGCGGCCTTTTTCATGTACCCAGCATCGGGCGGTTTCGGACCGCCGATAAAAGTCGACGGGGCATGCTGATTCGGGCCGCCGGCCCTCACCCCGTCACGCGGCCCTTCCTGGGCCGCGCCCTTCGGGCTTCGCCTTCGGCAAAGTGGCCCTGCGCTCCTGCTTCGGGCTCGGGGCCGCCATCGCCTCTGGCGATGCGGTCCTATCCTCCAGGTACCGCACGCTTCGCGTGCTCCTGCTCACAAGTTCGCAGACCTGGAGCCTCCCTTCCGCTTGACTTCGGTCGGATGTTGACTCGGGGCTCCGCCCCTCGCCCTCCGGGCGGCAATCCGCTTCGCGGATTCCGTCCTATCCTCCTTCCGCTTCGCTTTAGTCGGATGGTCGAGACCGCGCGCGCCAACCAGCTAGAGGCCGCTTTTGCGGCCTCTTTCGCGCTCGTTTCTAGAACTGGAAGCCCGCCGAGATGAGCAGACTCTTCAGCTGAGAGATCCGTTCATTCTCAGTGCGGGGCTGACCCATGATGCGTTTCCAGTCAGCGGCGTATTCAATCTTGAGCGGGAACCCCAGCTTGAGGATCAGGCCCACCCCCAGGGTGGTGCGCAGGGCCGGGAAAGTGGGTGGGACCCGCTCCTGGGTGATGAGATCCGTTTCAGTGATCAGGCTGCGGTACACTTGGCCGGAATCCACGAAAATTTCACCCCAGATGCTCTGGCCGAACAGCGGGAACCGGTACTCGAGGTTCACCACGGCGAGGGCCTGGCCCCCCAGCGGAATGATCTGGGTGGTCATTCCATCTGCCGATTTCACGGCGCCAAGCGTGCCAAGCATGTCCGGCTCGACGCCTCGCACTGTGAAGGAGCCACCCCCGAAAAAGCGTTCAGACAGGGGCAGGTCCTTGGCTGATTGGGCCGTGGGGCGCGCCAGTCCGAGCCGGACGCTGGCCATCACCACGCCGTTCTCCGCGTGGAAGCCGATGGGCCAATTCCACTGGTGCCGGACATCGAGCTTCACGAAGCTGCTGTTGATGGAGGTTCCAAGCGCCTGGTTCGCCAATTCCAGCCGTCCCAGGAAGAACGTGCCCTGGGTGGGATCGTAGGGCCGGTCCCGGCGGTCCACG
>JANXYT010000055.1 GCA_025355915.1 Holophagaceae bacterium | reverse complement strand
GCGCCGGCGGCGGCGCGGGCGCAGGGTCCGCACCCGGCTCACCGGTTGGCCGCGGGATCCCGGGGAGATTCATGCCCGGCGTGAACACCTGGAAGTTGTTCCGGCCGAGTTGTTTGGCGTGATACATCGCCGTGTCGGCGTGCTTGAGCACCGTATCGACATCCCTGCCGTCATCGGGGAAATGGCTGATCCCAATGCTCAGGGTGACCTGGAGCTGGTGGCCTCCAATGAGATGGGGTGCCGTCATGGCCTCGATCAGCTTCTGGGCGATGATGATGGCGTCATTTTCCGCCTCGACTTCGGGCAGCAGCACGGCGAATTCGTCCCCCCCTTGGCGGCTGACGGTATCCGAGTGCCGCACGCAGGCCTGGAGGCGCGCGGCGACTGACTTCAATAACTGATCGCCGACCGCATGTCCGAGGGAATCGTTGATGTCCTTGAAATGGTCGAGGTCCATGTACATCAGGGCGACCGTCTTGCCATGGCGCTCCGCGAGGGCGATCGCCTGGATCATGCGGTCGGTAAGGAGGGATCGGTTGGGTAGGCCCGTGAGGAAGTCGTGTTCGGCCAGGTAGGACATTTGGGCGGCGGAGGTCTCGGCGGCGTCGGCCATCGTCTGGGTGTTGACCGTCGCGACGACGAGGCGCTCATTGGCCTCCCGTAGCTGAGCGGCAGCCTGTTCGGCGGCCTCGGCCATCGCCTGGGCCTTCACATTTGCCAGGACGAGGCGCTCGTTCGCTTCCCGCAGTTCGGCCTCGGTGGTCGAGCTATGCTCGGCTATGGCCTCGACGGCCTCTAGGGCCTCTTCGAGCAGCTCGGCGGCCGTGTCTTGGCCCTGGATGGCGGGTCCGCCGCCCAAGATCGCAGGCTCGCCCTGGGCGCCGGTCGCCCCAGGGGCCGACACTGGCGCCGGAGCCGGGGGAGGCGCGGCTCCCTTGCCCTCTGGGGCCTGTCCCTGTGCGCCTTTCCGGTGGGTGTGACCCATTTTGCTCATGGCCGTTTGCCTCAATCGACCTTCTTGAAGGGTGGCCTTCGCGTGGGCTGGCCGCCGAGGATCGCCTCGAAATCGAGGATGGGATCACCGATGACGATGCCCGCATCGGTGATTTCGAATTCTCGAATCTCCTTGCTGTGCGCGCTTCCGCGCACCTTGACGACGGCCATGACGCGCTTCAGCCGGCTGTCGATTTCGATGTAGCGCTGGACGATGATCGCGTCGGTGAGGAAGGCCGAGCCATAGGTGCTGAACCGCAGGTCGATGTAGCGGTCTTCCAGTTCCGACGTCATGAGTACCGTGACGCCGATGCCAGACAGCACGGTGACCATGCGAAACAGAGCTTCCCGGAAGTCCGTTCGAAACGACGGCGCCACAGAGAGTTCGTACCCGGACAGCGAGTCGATCACCACCCGGGTGGCCTTCATATCCCGAATGACGCTAGTCATTTGGTGCATGATCTCGTCCATCGACAGATCCGTGGCACGGGTGTTGATCAGGCCGATTTTCCCGGCGCGGACCAACTCGTCGATCGTGGGGGTCAAGGACTGATTGGGCGTCTGCTCAAACGCGACGAGCACTCCCGGTTCGCCGCGGCGTGCGCCTTCGGCCAGGAAGCTTGTGGAGAGGATGGTCTTGCCCGAACCGGAGGGCCCGGCCACCAGCAACGAATAGCCCGTCGGCAGACCGCCCCCCAGCATGTCATCCAGGCGCGGCACGCCCATGGCCAACCGCACTTGGCTGTGTGGTGATCGAACGGCCCCCGTCACGGCCCCGGTCTCGGAATGAATCATCGCCGACGGAAAGACTTCGATCCCGTCGTTGGTGATGCGGAAGGAATGAACCCCCGGGCTGGTGGGCTGACCGCGCATCTTCTGGATCTGGATCTGACGCACCATCGTATGTTGTTGGATGCTTTGGGACAGCTTGATCAAGCCGTCGGCCACCGCGGAAATCGGGGGGGCTTCGGCATCGGTAAGGTATTCGCCGATCAGGAAGGTGGTGGCCTTCGAGCTGGTCAAGTTGATTCCGAGCTGCTGGATGAACTGTTGCAGGCTGATTTCGTCGTTATCCAGCCGGCCTCCCTCCTGCAGGACCGAACGGAACGAATCGACAAAGACCAGCCCCGCATGGAAGCCTTCCACCTCCTTGGCAATGTGGGCCAACACGTCGTCGAACTTGCCTGTCGCCAGGTCGTCACTCAGATTGACGAAGCGGATCGTGTCACCGATCTTGTCCACGTCGTAGAACGAGAACTGCTGCTGGTAGCGCAACATCTTCAGCGGCGGTTCGCCCAGTACGGTGAAGAACAGCGCCGGTCGCTCCGGGGTCGCCAAGGCGAACATGATCTGGTGCGCCAGGGTCGTCTTGCCCGAACCCGGTGGCCCGGAAATGAGGTTGAGAGAGAATTCCGGCAGGCCGCCGCCCAGGATCGAATCGAGGCCCGGTACGCCAGTGGCAAGACGGCGGATGGTCACTTTGGTGGTCATGGCGTGATCTCCCGAACTGAGGTGGGGGGCGTGATCGCCCACACTGGAGCCAACAGACGCCGGGTCAAGGACTCTCCGATCAAGACCCCCAACAGGTCAGTGCAAGTCACCAGCAGGGCACAGCTCGCCTCCAAAGCCGCAGCGGCCTCTTGGGCTTCGAGATGTGCTTTGATGCTTGCCAGGAGCGTGGCGGTGTCCTCGTGATCTCCTTCAAGCCAGGAGAAGGCATGACTCGTCTGGTGCAGGGAGTAGGTGAGGAGCGCATCCACACCCCGCGCGCCGATCACGGGCGAGAGCTGGGCGGCCAACTGGTGCAAGGTGCCAAGGGTGGCTTCGGCTACGGCCGTCGCATCGGGAGCAACTCCGGCACGGCGCACCAGGGTGCTTCGTATCGCCTCGGGGGGCAGGACCTTCTTATCCGATGTGGACATCTGATTGCCTGTGGATGGCCTGACTGAACCCCGGGATGGCGGTGGCGATGCCAAGGCAGGTGCGGGTCGAGGGACAAAGAGACATACGGTGTCCTTGGAGGGTGGATGAAGAAGCCTCAGTCGAGTTGCAACCCCGCTCGCTTGGGGTTGCTTGAGGATTGATGTCGATGACATGGTCCAACCACGGGGCTGCCCCTTATGCTTTCAGTCGTGCTTGATCACCTGGTGTGCGTTGTTGAAAAGGTGACCTCTGTTCTCTAACCTCAACTACTCATCTGTGAATTCATTACGCATTTTTTACGCCACAATTTAACTATGAATATATTCAATTATTTGTATTAAATTTATCAATTTGCGCTGTGAGATATTCCATCAAATCGAAATACACATTCCATCAAATTGAAAGCCTCCCACGCACGGGGAACCCGATTTCCCGATAAGGCCGATGAAGGCGCGGACGGACCTGGCCGCGTCGAAACGGCAGCCCATCCGCGAGCGCCAGCGCCAGGTCCAGAGGCGAGTCCATTTATGAATGCATAGCACTCCAGGCGGTTGCGCGCCCCTCATACCAAGAAGCGTTCAACATGAAAGGACCTTTCACCGCCAAGACGCCAAGGGCGCCAAGAAAGGCAACAGACTATGTGCTTTCGCAGTTCTTGGCATCTTGGCGACTTGGCGGTGATCTTATTCTTTGAATGCAAACTGGTATCAGCCCTCCCCTTTTGTGGGAACTGCTTGACGGATGGCGGCGGCCTTCCGAGGCTGGAGGTCTCATCCCCAGTCCTCCCGGAGGCTTTCATGCCGACGTTCCTCGCCGCCCCGACCCTGCTCCGCCTGATCTCGGAAGGACATCTCTTCAAGCAGATCTTCAGCTGGCTGCTGCGGTTCGGAGCCGCCGCCGCCGTGGTGCTGGGCCTCTGGATCTCCATCGAGATGTGGCGGGCCGGAAATCCCAGCAGTCAGGCGGTGTTTGGCCAGATCGTCTTCCAGGCGGCCCTCCTCCTGGCCACCTACCTGGTGGCCCACCTGAGCTGGCTGCGGGCCCAGGATGTGGCGGCCATGCCGCAGACCGCGGGCGAGGTCATCATCCCCCTGGCCCGGCTGCTGCTGCGCCTGTGCGGTGAGATCTACGCCAGCCTCATGGCGGTGTTGGGCACCGGGGGCGCCCTCATGATCTGGATCAGCGCCGGCGAGGCCCGCCTGGACACCCCCGAGCTGCGCCAGCTCCTCCCCGGGTTCAGCGGCGATCCCTTCCACACGGGGCTCATCCTGCTGCTCACCGGCCTGGGCTGCGCCGCCCTCGGCCTGCTGGCCGGCTACCTGGCCTCCGAACTGCTCGGCGTGATCTGCGCCATCGAAAGCAATACGCGGAAGGGGTCGGGGGCCTAACGGTACAAGCCAACCATGGCTTTCAAGGTGGTCGAGAGATGCGCCCGCAGGGCTTTCGGCTCCAGGACCTCGGCGTCCGCTCCAAACTGCAAGATGAACCGGGTGGGGCCGGACAGCTCGGTGGCCTGGAAGGTCAGGAGGACGGTGCCGCCCTTTTCCTTGCGGACCGCCACGCCGGGCAGGGCGGGGGGGGCGTCCAGCAGGGCCTGGGGCCAGTTGGTGCCGCTGACGCGTACCTGGATCTTCATCGGCGACGCGAGGCTGAACCAGCCGCCGATCTGCAGCTCCCGGGCCTGCTCCAGGGGGCGCTTGTCGGGGATGAGGCCGCGCCGGGTCAGGGCCTTGGCTTCCTCGATGCGGGCCAGGCGGAAGTGCCGGGGTTCCTGCTTGGCGGAATCCCAGGCCAGCAGGAAGGCGCCGCCGGAGAACACATCATGGGTCAGCGTGAAAGGCACCACGGTGCGGGCGCTGGTGCGGCCCGTGGAGGCGGCCTTGTAGGTCAATTCCAACTCGCGCGGGCCGTCGGGGTGGCCCAGGGCCAGCAACACCTGGGTGAGCATCTTCGTGTCGAGGGCCTGCTGATCGTCGGCCCCACCGCGGACGCAGACATGCTCCTGCAGGGCGCGGAACAGGTCCCGGTCGCGGGTGCTGAGGTGGCTGTCCGCCAGGGTGCGCAGGCCCTCCAGCTGATCGAACCAGAGTTCGGTGGCCGTGCCCTCCAGGGCCATGAGGGCCACTTCCAGCGCCATGCGGGCGTGGGGGGTGATCTTGCTGTCCCAGTCCGGCGCCTTCTCCAGGGTGAAGTGGATGAGGGCGGGCCGGCCTTCGCGGGCCTTGCCGAAGCGGGCACCCTGTTCCTCCAGCAGCTGCACGGCGCGGTCCACCGTGCGCATGGCCACGCCGCCCAAGCGGCGGGCGAGGCCATCCTTGGTGATGCCGCGGTCCCCGGCGTTGCGGATGGCCTCCAGCACCACCTGCAGCCGCTCGGGCTTCACCAGGTGGCCGCCGTCCGGGCGGGGGGATTCGAGTACCTTGCGGGATGCGGCACGGGCCATGGGGGCCTCCTGGGTCCAGGATTGGTCAGGGACTGTCTAATGGCAAGGGCGATAATGGGAAATGATCGGGTTTCGTTAGGATCTGGAGAGAAGGAATCACCGCCAAGACGCGAAGACGCCAAGGAAAGCGCTGGTCACGGAAGGCACAGAAAGAAGCGGGAAGACTCGGGAAAAGGAAGGAGAAGCCTATCTGGTTGCACGGAATTCACGAATGCGCCCTGGCCAGCACTGAAGCTTTTCAAGATCAAAAATTGGAACCGCAGATGACGCAGATGTCGCGGATGGGTGCCGACCCAACGGCATGGGCCCCACTGGAGCCCATCCTCGCGCGGCGACACCCCGGCCCGGGCGATCGATTCGCGGTTTTGAATCGGTGCGAATCTGTGCAATCTGTGGACCCATGCCCTTTTCTGCGCCATCTGCGTCATCTGCGGTTAAACGCCTTCAATCCTTCGCTAGTCTGGTAATCCATGACCACGCTCCACTACTCCAACCGCACGGAGGCGCTGCTGAAGCGTCTGGCGGCGGATGTGGCGGCGCACCGGGCAGCGCGGGGGCCCTGGGAGCCGGTGTCCATCGTGGTGCCCAATCGCAATGTGCAGGTGTGGCTCCAGCAGGGGCTGGCGGATGCGCTGGGCATCGCGGCCAACCTGCGGTTCCGCTTTTTGGACCGGCTCTGGCGCGAGTCCCTGCCAGCCTCGGATCCGCCCCTGCGCCTGCTGGATCGGCCCGCCATCCAGGGCCAGCTGCTGGCCCTGTTCGAAGATCCCAACCTGCTCGCGGAGACGGGCTTCGCTGGCTACCTCGCGGACGATGAGGGTGGCCGCAAGGCTGCGCAACTCAGCGGGCGCCTGGCGCGGCTGTTCGAGGAGTACCTGCTGTCGCGACCGGACTGGCGGTCCCGCTGGGAAGCCGGTCGGCCGGCCACCGAGGATCCCCGGGAAGGCCCCCAGCGGCGGCTGTGGCAGGCCTTGCGCGGCCGTCTGAAGGGCGCCGCGCACCGGTGGATCAGCCTGCCGGAATACTTCGAATCTGGCCTCATGGGGCAGGGGCGCTTCCCCGACCGGATTTTCGCCTTCGGCCTATCCCAGATGGCGCGGGCCTACCACGAGGGCTTCCGCCGTCTGGGCGCGCTGCGGCCCGTGGACCTCTACGTGCTGAATCCCTGCGGGGAGTTCTGGGAGGATGTGCGCGGTCCCCGGGAGCCCGCGCCGGAAAGCGAGGATCCCTACAGCCTCCTGCTGGACGAGCACCTCGGGCTGCAGCGCTGGGGCCGGCCCGGCCGCGAGAACATCCACCTGCTGAACGATCTCGTGGATTGCGATTTCGAGGATCACTTCCAGGATCCGGGCGAGGACACGTTGCTGGCGCGGCTCCAGTCGGACCTGCTGCACCGGGCGCCCACGGTGCCCGCGGAGCCGCCCCAGCCGGTGGACGGCAGCCTGCGGGTGGTGGCCTGCGCCAGCCCGCGGCGCGAGGCGGAAGCCGTGGCCTCGGCCATCTGGGAGCGCGTGCAGGCCGCCAGCCTGCGCAGCTCGGAGGTCAGCCTGCGGTTCTCCGATATCGCGGTCGTCGTGCCGCCGTCCCAGAAGGACCTGTACCTGGATCACCTGCGGGCGGCCTTCGAGGCCTGCCACCGCATCCCCTGGATCGCCGGGGACGAAGGCAGCCGCCGCCTGGCGGAGCTGCTGGACGGCGCGGAGCGCCTGCTGCGGCTGCCGCTGTCCGCCTTCACCCGGGCCGAGGTGCTCGCCGTGGTGGATCATCCCGCCGTGACGGCGCGGTTCCCGGAACTGGAAGGCGACTGGGCGGCGCTGTGCGAAGACCTGGGCGTGGTGCGGGGCCTGGCGCAGGATGCGGAGGACACAAGCGGCCTCTGGACCTGGGATATGGGCGCCCGCCGCTTGGCCCTGGGCGCGGTGCTGCCGCCCGGCGAACTGGATCTGGAAGGCATCTCCGATCCCGTGCTGCCGCCCGACCAGGGCGCGGGCTTTCTGGCCCTGGTGCGCGGGCTGCTTGCGGATGCCCGGCGCCTGAGGGACCAGCGGCGGACGCCCGCGGAATGGGCCCTGGACCTGGCGCGGTACCTGGGCGGCTACCTGGGCGATGGCGATGCCGATGCGGGGCCCCTGGCGCGCCTCCAGCACACCATCGAAGGGCTCGGAGGCCTCGAAGCCGAGGGTCTTCCGGCGCCGCGCCTGGCCTATGTGGGCGTTCTGGATCTGGTGCTGGAGCTGCTCTCCGGCCTGCGCACCGAAACCGCCGCGCTGGGCCAGGGCGTCCTGGTGGCCAGCTACGCCCCCATGCGGGCGCTGCCCTTCCAGGCCATCTTCCTCATGGGCCTGGGCGAAGGCGTGTTCCCGGGCCAGGATGTGCGCAACCCGCTGGATCTGCGCCTTCCCGGCCGCAAGCCGGGGGATGTCTCCCGCCCCGAACAGGACCGCTACCTCTTCCTGGAAAGCCTGCTCTGCGCCCGGCGGCACCTGCAGCTCTCCTATGTCCGCCGCGACGCGGGTGATGGCACACCCCTGGAGCCGTCGCCGCTGCTGGACGACCTCCGCGAATGGGTGTCGGCCCTCGCGGGCTCGGAAGGCTGGCAGACGCTCGTCCACGAGCCCTCTATCAACCGCTTTGATGCGGCGGTCTTCCAGGCCGGGGCGCTCCCGGAATTCAGCCCCGCCGCGCTGCGCGAAGCCCGGTCTGTTGAATTGGGCCCGAGCCTGCGCCGGGCCGTTGGGCCGGACCATCCGGGATGGACTCTGACTGGCCTGGAACTCGCGGAGCCCGTGCGGCGGGCCCTGGAGGTCCGGCTGCACCAGGTTCCGCCCCTGGCCGCGGAATCCGCCACATCGAATGGACGCCTTCGGCTCAGCTTCGGCCAGCTGCGCAAGTGGCTGTCCTGCCCCCTGCAGGGCTCGGCGGCGGCGCGCCTGGGCCTGCGCGGTGAGGAGGACGGCGACGAAGCGGAGCGGGAAGAAGAGGCCTTCGAGACACCCTTCCTCGATCGCCGCGTCTGGATGCAGCGGGCCTTCTTCGCCAGCCTTGCGGGCCCATCGGTCGAAGCCGCGCTGCGCCAGGGTTGGCGGACCCTGCTGGCCCAGGCCAAGGCGCCTGTGGGGATCTTCGCCGAGGCCGAACTCGCCCGGGCCAAGGCCGTCGTCGAAGGTTGGCGGTCGCTTTGGCAGGGCAGAACGCCCAGGGTGGTGCGCTTCGGCGCCGCCGACGCGAGTGGGTGGAATCTTCCCGCGGACGATTACGTGGCCCTCCGGTTGCCGCTGGATCTCCGCGGCGAAGCGGTACCGGTGGAGCTGGAAGGGCTCACCCCCCCGGTAGCTGCGGAGGGCTTCATCCTCCTGTCCGAACGCAAGGCCACGGCCGCTGGCCAGGCCCCGGAAGCGGGCGATGTCCGCGACCTGTTGAAGGCCTGGGTGGCCCACGCGGCGCTGCGGGCCCGTGACCTGCCGAGTCCAGGCCGGGTGGTGGTGCTGAGTGTCCGCAAGGGCGAAGCCGTTCGATGGGAGGTCAGTCTTCCCGCCTGGACTCAGGCGGAGGCCGAAGCCCGCCTGCGCGGCTGGTGCGAAGACCTCCTCCACGGTGAACCGGGGCCGCTGCCCGTCGAGGCCCTGGCCGCGGGCACCGAGGATCTGGAAGCCTGGATCGAGAAGCAGCTGGATCAGACCAAACCATCCTTCTCCAGCCTGTGGGGGCCGATCCCCGACGCGGCGGAACAGCCCGTGGCACCGGATTGGGCCGCGCGTGGCGAGCGGCGCCTGGGCGATTTCGTCCGCGCCTGCCGACGCGAAGGGGGGCACCCGTGAGCGGCGAGCTCCGCGTTCCCCGCCCCGCCGTGCTGGATCGCATCCCCCGGCCCTTCGCCGTGCTGGAGGCCAGCGCGGGCACTGGCAAGACCTACACGCTGGAGCACCTGGTCCTGGATCGCGTGCTGGAGGGCATTTCGCTGGAGCAGATCCTCGTGGTGACGTTCACCGAGAAGGCCGCGCTCGAACTGCGCACCCGCATCCGCGCGCTGCTGGAACGGATGCTCGAACCGGTGGCGGCGAAGGTCCCGGACGGCCCCTGCTGGACCCTGGACGATGCGGCCCGCACGCGGCTGCGGCAGGCCCGCAGCGCCCTGGAGCGGGCGACTATTTCCACCATCCACAGCTTCTGCCAGCGCGTGCTGCAGGAGAGCGCCCTGGAACGCCGGAGCCTCTTCGACGAGACCCAGGCCGATGCCCGCCAGCTGTTCGAACGGGCCTGGCGGGACCTGCTGCGGACGGTCTCCAGCGGCGATTCGGTGCTGCGTGAGCTGCTCGGCGAGGCCTTGGCCGATGGCCAGACGGTGGAAGGCCTCGAGGAGCTTTTGTGGCAGGCGCACCGCGAACGGGCGCGTCTGCTGCCGGATGTGGGCGCCGCCGAGGCCCACCGCCAGGCCTTCCCCGCAGGGCTCGATCCGCAGGCCATCGCGGCGGGGTGGGCCGCGGCGAAGGTGCATGCCAGCACCCTCAAGGCCGCGACGGGGCGGCTGGGGCCATTCCTGGAGCTGCTTCCCCGGAGCGCCTACGCCTTCGCCTCGGGTTTGAAGACCCTGGGCTTCGAGTCGCTGAAGAAGGCCTCCACCAAGGCGGGGCTTCAGGGGGATGCCCGGTTGTTCGCCGACTGGTGCCTGGCCTTCGAGCCGCCCACCCCGGAAGGCGTGCTCGTCCAGGCGCTCCTTCCGGCCGTCCAGCGCCGCCTGGCGGCCATCAAGGCGGCTGAAGGCCTCTACGATTTCGACGACATGATCCTCCGCGTGCGGGAGGCCCTGGAAGGCCCCGGCGGCCCGGGGCTAACGGCGCGGTTGCGCGAGCGATTCCGGCTGGCCTTCATCGACGAATGCCAGGATACGGACGCCGCCCAGTGGGAGATCTTCCGGATCCTCTTCCATCACGACGGTCACGAGCTGGTGCTGGTGGGTGATCCCAAACAGGCCATCTACGGCTTCCGCGGCGGCGACCTGCCCACCTACCTGGCGGCGCGGGAGCTCCTGGCGGGGCCGCGGAAGGTGGACCTCGCGGAGAACTTCCGCTCGACCGGACCCCTGCTCCAGGCCTGCGCGGCGCTGTTCTCGGATCCCCACTTTTTCACGGGCGAAGTGGCCTTCGTGCCCGTCGCCTGTGGCCGGCCGGAGCTGGGTTTGGAGGATGCCGCCGGGCATTCGCTGTCGCCCCTGCGGGTGCTGCGCGTGGAGGAGTTGGAGGGCGGAGCTCGGCTGTGGCGCCGGGTGGCGCTGGGGTTGGCTCGGGACCTCAAAGACCTGTTGGCTGCCGGCGCACGGTTCGGGAAGGCAGGGACGCGACAACCCCTGTCGCCGAAGGATGTGTTCGTGCTGGTGGGGAAGGCCTCCGAGGGCCGGCTCATGGCGGAGGCTCTGGGGGCCGTGGGCCTGCCCTTCGCGTTCTTCAAACAAAAGGGCCTGTTCCGCTGCCCCGAGGCCCGCGCCTGGCTGCACCTGCTTCAGGCCGTCGAAAATCCCCGCGACCGCGGTTGCCTCGCCCGGGCCCTGCTCTCGCCCTTCTTCGGCCTGTCGCTGCCGGAGTTGGAAGGGATCCGGGAGGTGCGGGACGATCACCCGGCCCTTCAGCGTCTGCGGGCCTGGGGCGA
>JANXYT010000048.1 GCA_025355915.1 Holophagaceae bacterium | reverse complement strand
GACTACAACCTGCTGTTCAAGTCGCCCGAAGGCGGCGAAAGCCACGCGCAGATCACGGCCTTCGAGGACAGTTGGCACTGGGGCGAGCAGGCCGAGCGCGAGTATGGCGAGATCCTGCAGAGCGGCCACACCCGCATGGCCGATCTCATCAGCGCCTTCCGCGGCTTCCTGGGCGAGAATGACCTCATGGCCTACCTGGTCATGATGGCCAACCGCCTGCTGGAACTGCACCGCGTCCTCAAACCCACGGGCAGTCTCTACCTGCACTGCGATCCGGCGGCGAGCCACTATCTGAAGCTGGTTCTGGATGCAGTGTTCGGAGTGGAAAACTACCGAAATGAAATCATCTGGCAGCGCACAGCTGCAAAGGGCGATGCTGCGCGAAAGTTCGGTGCTGTTCACGATACCTTGCTGTTTTACAGCAAGGGGATGGGCTACCTCTTTGAGCCGGTATATGTTTCCGCCGACGATGCGTACACGGGTCGTTTTAGGCTTGACGATAATGACGGCCGCGGATTGTATCGTCTCGCACCCTTAGATAGTCCTAATCCAAGACCGAACCTGACCTACGAGTACAAAGGTTTCCCTCCTCCAACAAAGGGCTGGCGAGTAAATCGGGAGCTGATGAAGCAGCTTGATGATGAGGGGAGGCTCTGCTTCCCAAAATCCAGCACGGGTCGTATCGCACGGAAACATTACCTCAGTGAACAGTTGGGGCGAAAAGCGACCGATGTTTGGGTTGATATTTCCCCCCTTCAGGCATCTGCGGCAGAGCGCCTTGGCTACCCCACGCAAAAACCCCTCGCCCTCCTCGAACGCATCCTCAACGCCAGCTCCAATCCCGGCGACGTCGTGCTGGATCCCTTCTGCGGCTGCGGCACGGCGGTTCACGCGGCGCAGAAGCTGGGGCGCAACTGGATCGGCATCGATATCACGCACCTGGCCATCAGTCTCATCGAGAAGCGCCTGAAGGACGCCTTCCCCGGCATCGCCTTTGAGGTACATGGCACCCCCAAGGATCTGGAAGGGGCGCGGGATCTGGCGCTGCGCGACAAGTACCAGTTCCAGTGGTGGGCCTGCTCCCTGGTGGACGCCCAGCCCTTCCAGGGCAAGAAGAAGGGCGCCGATGGTGGCATTGACGGGCTGATCTATTTCGCTGACGCCGTGGGCAACAAGGCCGCCACCCAGCGCCTCGTGGTGAGCGTGAAGGGCGGCAGTGTCAGCGTCCCCCAGGTGCGCGACCTCAAGGGCGTGCTCGACCGCGAAAAGGCGCCCATCGGCCTCTTCGTGACGCTGGAGGAACCCACCAAGCCCATGCGCGTGGAGGCGGCTTCGGCGGGCTTCTACAAGGGCGGCAACGGCAAGGACTACCCGCGCCTGCAGATCCTCACCGTGGCCGAGCTGCTGGAAGGCCACAAGCGGCCCGAGTTCCCCGACCTGTCCATGGGCTCGTACACCTTCAAGAAGGCCAAGCGCGAGCGCCTGGACATGGCCGCCGAAACCCCCAACCTGTTCGAAGACTGATCGGAGCCGCCATGACCGCCCAACGCCCCCCCGTCCCCGGCCCCCTGATCCTCGGCCACCGCGGCCTGTCCTCGAAGCACCTGGAGAATTCCATGGAGGCCTTCCGCGCGGCGATGGCCGCGGGCATGGACGGCTTCGAGCTGGATGTGCAGCCCACCCGCGACGGCGTTTGCATGGTGCTGCACGACGAGGATCTGGCCCGTACGGCCAACGGCTCGGGCCTCCTCCGCCAGATGAAGGTGGCCGAGCTGCCGCCCTTGAAGAATGGCGAACCCGTGCCGCGGCTGGCCGATGTCCTGGACCTGCCCGCGCAGCTCATCAACGTCGAATTGAAGGGCGAGCCCGGCTGGCAGCAGGCCCTGGCCACCGTGGAGGCCGCCGAGGCGCTCGACCGCGTCCTCTTCAGCAGCTTCGAGCCCAGCGAAGTCCTGCAGCTCTGGGCCGCCTGCGAAACCGCGCGCTGCGGCTTCCTGTGGGAGACCGACGAAGCCCTGGACCTGACCCCGGAGGAACTGGCCGACCTGCCCGAAGCCCTCTGGCTTCACCCGCCCCTGAAGGCCGTGAAGGCTCGGCCCGAGCTCTGGGCGCCCTACGCCGAGCGCCTCGCGATCTGGGGCATGAAGACCGCCGCGGAGGCCGAGGGGCTGCCCTTCGTGCCTGCCGTGCTCATCGTGGATGGAATTTGAGGCTCACCCCGGGCGGAATTGATCCACCGCCAAGACCCCAAGGGCGCCAAGAGAGACAAGAAGGTCGAAGAGCCCGGGGTGCCCAGGAGTGGTCTCGATGCATGGCGGGATTCCTGGTCGCTATGTCAAACAGGAGGAGGCCAGGCAATCAAATGGGTCTTTCCTTTTCTTGGTGTTCTTGGCGCCTTGGCGGTGATGTTTCGTCTTTACTGAAAGGGGGTCCTCACCCCAGCCTGCGCCGCAGCGCCGTTTGATCTGCAGCTAGTGGCTCATTGAGCAACGGCAGGTCCAGCAGGTCGCTCAGCGTCTGGGGCAGCGGAATCTCACGGCCCAGGGCGGGGGCCAGGGCTTCGCGGAATTTCGCCGGGTGGGCGGTGGCGAGGAAGATGCCCTGCTCGCCCCTGCGCAGGTTCGACTGCAGCACCTGGTAGGCGACGGCGCCGTGGGGATCGGCCAGGTAGCCGGCGCGGTCGAGGTCGATGACGGTCTGCTCGGTTTCCGCGTCGGTGCAGCTGCCCCAGCGCAGGGCCCCGGCCATGGCGTCGTGATCGCCCTGGAACAAGGCGTGGATGCGCTCCCAGTTGCTGGGCGAGCCCACATCCATGGCGTTGGAGAGGGTGGCCTTGGAGGGCCGCGGCTGGTAGGCGCCGGTGTCCAGGTAGTCGGGCACCACGCGGTTGGCGTTGGTGGCGGCCACGAAGGCAGAAATGGGCACGCCCATCTTCTGGGCCCAGAGGCCCGCGGTGAGGTTGCCGAAATTGCCGCTGGGCACGGATACGACCAGGGGCGCGTCCCTCTCGACCTGGGCCGCGGCCTCGAAGTAGTAGAGCGTCTGCGCCAGGAGCCGCGCGATGTTGATGCTATTCGCCGACGTGAGGCCCAGGCGCGACACCAGGTTCGCGTCCTCGAAGGCCCCCTTCACCAGCCGTTGGCAATCATCGAAGGAGCCCTCCACCGCCAGGGCCAGCACGTTG